>NZ_JARJHT010000002.1:0-300000 GCF_029269745.1 Polluticoccus soli
GGCGTGTAGGTGATGGTACTGTCTGCATTGACGACCACGGTTCCGTTTGACGGAGGTATACCGACGATCGGAATACCTAACGGATTATCAGGATCGCTGTCGTTGGCCAGGACGGGTATGGTGACCGGCGTGTCCTCATTGGTGGTGGTGGTGTCGTTCACCGCTACAGGCGGATCGTTCACAGGATCGATCGTGATGTATACGGTGGCTGTATCGCATAGGTTAGGTGTACCACCATCGCAGATCGCATAAGTGAAAGAATCAGTGCCGTTAAAGTTCGGATCAGGGATGTAAGTGATGGTGCTGTCTGCAGCATTGACTATCACCGTACCGTTTGCAGGAGGTGTACCGACGATCGGAACACCCAGCGGGCTGTCAGGATCGCTGTCGTTGGCCAGGACGGGTATGGTGACAGGTGTGTCCTCATTGGTGGTAGTGGTGTCGTTCACCGCTACCGGCGGATCGTTCACCGGATCGATGGTGATGAATACGGTGGCAGTGTCGCATAGGTTAGGTGTACCACCATCGCAGATCGCATAAGTGAAAGAATCTGTGCCGTTAAAGTTCAGGTCAGGCGTGTAGGTGATGGTACTGTCTGCATTGACGACCACGGTTCCGTTTGACGGAGGTATACCGACGATCGGAACACCTAACGGACTGTCAGGATCACTGTCGTTGCCCACCACTGGTATGTTCACCGGCGTATCCTCACTAGTGGTGGCAGTATCATCCACCGCTACAGGAGCATCGTTCACAGGATCGATGGTGATGTATACGATGGCAGTATCGCAGAGGATAGGCGTACCGCCATCACAGATCGCATAGGTGAAAGAATCTGTGCCGTTAAAGTTCGGATCAGGGATGTAGGTGATGGTACTATCGGCATTTACCACCACGGTACCATTGGCAGGAGGTGTATTTATTGACGGGATACCTAACGGATTATCAGGATCACTGTCATTGCCCACCACTGGTATGTTCACCGGCGTATCCTCACTAGTGGTGGCAGTGTCATCCACCGCTACAGGCGGATCGTTCACCGGATCGATGGTGATGAATACGGTAGCTGTATCGCAGAGGTTAGGTGTGCCACCATCGCAGATCGAATAGGTGAAAGAATCTGTCCCGTTAAAGTTCGGATCAGGAATGTAGGTGATGGTGCTGTCTGCATTTACTACCACGCTACCGTTTACCGGAGGTGTACCGACTGTCGGAATACCTAACGGACTGTCAGGATCGCTGTCGTTGGCAAGGACAGGTATGGTGACCGGCGTGTCCTCATTGGTGGTGGCAGTATCATCCACGGCTACAGGCGGATCGTTCACCGGATCGATGGTGATGTATACGATGGCAGTGTCGCAGAGGTTAGGCGTACCACCATCGCAGATCGAATAGGTAAAGGAATCAGTGCCGTTAAAGTTCGGATCAGGCGTGTAGGTGATGGTGCTGTCTGCATTGACGACCACGGTTCCGTTTACAGGAGGTGTATTTATTGACGGGATACCTAATGGGCTGTCAGGATCGCTGTCGTTGCCGACCACAGGTATGTTCACCGGTGTATCCTCATTGGTGGTGGCAGTATCATCCACCGCTACAGGCGGATCGTTCACCGGATCGATGGTAATGTATACGATGGCCGTGTCGCAGAGGTTAGGTGTACCACCATCGCAGATCGAATAGGTAAAGGAATCTGTGCCGTTAAAGTTCAGATCAGGGATGTAGGTAATGGTGCTGTCTGCATTTACTACTACCGTACCGTTTACAGGAGGTGTACCGACGATCGGAACACCCAGCGGATTATCAGGATCGCTGTCGTTCTTTACCACGGGTATGTTCACCGGGGTATCCTCATTGGTGGTGGCAGTATCATCCACCGCTACAGGCGGATCGTTCACAGGATCGATAGTAATGTATACGGTGGCTGTATCGCAAAGGTTAGGTGTACCACCATCGCAGATCGCATAGGTAAAGGAATCAGTGCCGTTAAAGTTCGGATCAGGGATGTAGGTGATGGTGCTGTCTGCATTGACGACTACCGTACCGTTCACTGGAGGTATACCCACGATCGGAATACCCAGCGGATTATCAGGATCGCTGTCGTTATTTACCACAGGTATGGTCACCGGTGTATCCTCATTGGTGGTGGCCGTGTCGTCCACCGCTACAGGAGGATCGTTCACCGGATCGATGGTGATGAATACCGTGGCTGTATCGCAAAGGACAGGTGTACCACCATCGCAGATCGAATAGGTAAATGAGTCTGTGCCGTTAAAGTTAGGATCAGGGATGTAGGTGATGGTGCTGTCTGCATTTACTACCACGCTACCGTTTACCGGAGGTGTACCCACGATCGGAATACCCAGCGGATTATCAGGATCGCTATCGTTCTTTACCACAGGTATGTTCACCGGTGTATCCTCACTAGTAGTAGCCGTATCATCCACCGCCACAGGCGGATCGTTCACCGGATCGATGGTGATGTATACGGTGGCCGTATCGCAGAGGACAGGTATACCACCATCGCAGATCGAATAGGTAAATGAGTCTGTGCCGTTAAAGTTCGGATCAGGAATGTAGGTGATGGTGCTGTCTGCATTTACTACCACGCTACCGTTTACCGGAGGTGTACCGACGATCGGAATACCCAGCGGATTATCAGGATCGCTGTCGTTCTTTACCACAGGTATGTTCACCGGCGTGTCCTCACTAGTGGTAGCAGTATCATCCATGGCTACAGGAGGATCGTTCACCGGATCGATGGTGATGTATACGGTGGCTGTATCGCAGAGGTTAGGTGTACCGCCATCGCAGATCGCATAGGTGAAAGAATCTGTGCCGTTAAAGTTCGGATCAGGTGTGTAGGTGATGCTGCTGTCCGCATTCACTACCACTGTACCGTTTGCAGGTGGTGTATTTATTGACGGGATACCCAGCGGGCTGTCAGGATCGCTGTCGTTATTTACCACAGGTATGTTCACCGGTGTATCCTCATTGGTGGTGGTGGTGTCGTTCACCGCTACAGGAGGATCGTTCACCGGATCGATCGTGATGTATACGGTGGCCGTATCGCATAGGTTAGGTGTACCGCCGTCGCAGATCGAATAGGTGAAAGAATCTGTGCCGTTAAAGTTCGGATCAGGGATGTAGGTGATGGTGCTGTCTGCATTTACTACCACGCTACCGTTTACCGGAGGTGTACCGACGATCGGAATACCCAGCGGATTATCAGGATCGCTATCGTTCTTTACCACAGGTATGTTCACCGGCGTGTCCTCACTAGTGGTAGCAGTATCATCCAGGACTACAGGAGGATCGTTCACCGGATCGATGGTGATGTATACGGTGGCCGTGTCGCAGAGGTTAGGTGTACCACCATCGCAGATCGAATAGGTGAAAGAATCAGTACCGTTAAAGTTCGGATCAGGGATGTAGGTGATGGTACTATCGGCATTTACTACCACGGTACCATTGGCAGGAGGTGTACCGACGATCGGAATACCCAGCGGATTATCAGGATCGCTATCGTTATCTACCACAGGTATGTTCACCGGCGTGTCCTCATTGGTGGTAGCAGTATCATCCACCGCTACAGGCGGATCGTTCACCGGATCGATGGTAATGTATACGATGGCTGTATCGCATAGGTTAGGCGTACCACCATCGCAGATCGAATAAGTAAAGGAGTCAGTGCCGTTAAAGTTCGGATCAGGGATGTAGGTAATGGTGCTGTCTGCATTTACTACCACCGAGCCGTTTACAGGAGGTGTACCCACGATCGGGATACCCAGCGGGCTGTCAGGATCGCTGTCGTTATTTACCACGGGTATGTTCACCGGGGTATCCTCACTGGTGGTGGCCGTGTCGTCCACCGCTATAGGAGGATCGTTCACCGGATCGATGGTGATGAATACAGTGGCAGTGTCGCATAGGTTAGGTGTACCGTCATCACAGATCGCATAGGTAAAGGAATCTGTGCCGTTAAAGTTCGGATCAGGGGTGTAGGTAATGGTGCTGTCTGAATTTACTACCACTGTTCCGTTTGCAGGAGGTGTATTTATTGACGGGATACCCAGCGGGCTGTCAGGATCGCTATCGTTAGCCAGGACGGGTATGGTCACATCTGTGTCCTCGTTAGTGGTAGCTGAGTCGTCCACCGCTACAGGAGGATCGTTCACAGGAGCGATGGTGATGTATACGGTGGCAGTGTCGCAGAGGTTAGGTGTACCGCCGTCGCAGATCGAATAAGTAAAGGAATCTGTGCCGTTAAAGTTCGGATCAGGAATGTAGGTGATGGTGCTGTCAGCATTGACTACTACCGTACCGTTCGCTGGAGGTATACCCACGATCGGAACACCTAACGGGCTGTCAGGATCGCTATCGTTATTTACCACAGGTATGGTAACCGGTGTATCCTCATTGGTGGTGGTGGTGTCGTTCATCGCTACCGGTGGATCGTTCACCGGATCTATGGTGATAAATACGGTGGCTGTATCGCAGAGGTTAGGTGTACCACCATCGCAGATCGCATAGGTAAATGAGTCTGTGCCGTTAAAGTTCGGATCAGGGATGTAGGTGATGGTACTATCGGCATTTACTACCACGGTACCATTGGCAGGAGGTGTATTTATTGACGGGATACCTAACGGATTATCAGGATCACTGTCATTGCCCACCACTGGTATGTTCACCGGCGTATCCTCATTGGTGGTGGCGGTGTCGTCCACCGCTACAGGAGCATCGTTCACCGGATCGATGGTGATATATACTGTTGCTGTATCGCAGAGGATAGGCGTACCGCCATCACAGATCGCATAGGTAAATGAGTCAGTGCCGTTAAAGTTCGGATCAGGAATGTAGGTGATGGTGCTGTCTGCATTGACTACCACCGAGCCGTTTACAGGAGGTGTATTTATTGACGGGATACCCAGCGGGCTGTCAGGATCGCTGTCGTTAGCCAGGACGGGTATGGTGACCGGCGTGTCCTCATTGGTGGTAGTGGTGTCGTTCACCGCTACAGGAGGATCGTTCACCGGATCTATGGTGATAAATACGGTGGCTGTATCGCAGAGGTTAGGTGTACCACCATCGCAGATCGAATAAGTAAAGGAATCTGTGCCGTTAAAGTTAGGATCAGGAATGTAGGTGATGGTGCTGTCATCATTGACTACCACTGTACCGTTTGCAGGAGGTGTACCCACGATCGGAATACCCAGCGGATTATCAGGATCGCTGTCGTTGGCCAGGACGGGTATAGTTACCGGTGTGTCCTCATTGGTCGTGGTGGTGTCGTTCACCGCTACCGGCGGATCGTTCACAGGATCGATGGTGATGAATACGGTGGCAGTGTCGCAGAGGTTAGGTGTACCACCATCGCAGATCGAATAGGTGAAAGAATCTGTGCCGTTAAAGTTCGGATCAGGAATGTAGGTGATGGTGCTGTCGGCATTGACTACTACCGAGCCGTTTGACGGAGGTGTACCCACTGTCGGAACACCTAACGGATTATCAGGATCGCTGTCATTGGCCAGGACGGGTATGGTGACCGGCGTGTCCTCATTGGTGGTAGTGGTGTCGTTCACCGCTACCGGCGGATCGTTCACCGGATCGATGGTGATGTATACGGTGGCTGTGTCGCAATCGCTTGTAGCATCACAAAGTGTATAGGTAAACGAATCGGTTCCATTATAATTGGGAGCAGGTGTATATGTGAACGAGCCATTAGGGTTCATCACTACGGCACCAACAGGTGGCAGGCTTAATAAGGCATAAACATTTCCCCCATCAAGACTTGGAATGTCATTACCGTCTACAGTACCACTAACCGGAACATCTTCGTCAGTTGTAATAGTATCATCATTTGCTACAGGCCAATATGGATTGGGCTCGATTAAAACAGTTACAGATGCCGTATCACAACCCGGGAAAATTTGCGAACAGCCAGATGGTAATGGTGGGAATGTGTCACAAACACGATATTGGAAAACGTCCGTACCTGTATAATTATGATTGGGTCGGTACAAAATGGTTCCATTTTGCAACACTTGTAAAGTACCATGTGCAGGTGCCTGAACGGCCGCAATGCTCACGACCAACTCATGACCTTCAGGGTCTACATCATTTGCGGTAACATCGATGTTCAAGTCAGTATTAGCAGGTCCAACTCCGTCGCCGGTTGAAATATTGTAAGGGTCATCCTGTGCAATGGGTGCCAGATTAGGTACAGAAGAAATAACATTGATTGTAACAGTTTTTGGAGTGCTTGTAAGATTCCCCGGATCAGTTACGGTATATGGAATAGTGACAACACCTGTAAAGCCGGGGGCAGGAGTAAATGTATAAGTTCCATCACCATTATCCGTCAAAATACCACTTGGTGTGTTGTAGCTTATATTTACTATTAAAGGCTCTCTTTCAGGATCATCAAAGGAAGTAAGAGTGAATGTTATAGGCTGACATTCTCTTGTCGTTAGTGTGGTGTCTCTTGCTACCGGAGGCTGGTTGATTACATTGAAAATTGCAATTGCCGTATCACAAAGACCTGGACCACAACCTCCGGTTATTTGGCAACGTTCATAAATCACAGTGTCAAAACCATAGAAGCCAGGTGTAGGTGTATATGTAATTGTGTTGCCGCTCAGTGAATAGGTGCCATTCTGCGGTGCTTTTGTAACGGCAGCATCAGACAGTGGATAATTATTGGGGTCATTATCATTTAGCCCAAGTTGCAACACCTGCTGCGTGCCGCTGTTGCCTGCGCTGCTGTCGCGGTTCACACTAGGACTGGCAGGGTGCACCTCCACGTAAATATAAGCCGTGTCAAACAGGCTTCCGTCGCTTTGCCTGTACAACAGTGTATCCGTACGGGAAACAGCTACGCTGTTGTTGGGTGTATACACTATCGTATTGCCGCTCAGTGATACAGTTCCTTTAGAAGGCGTAAGCATGTTCACCGACACCACGGATAATGTGGTGCTGGCATCAGCATCATGGTCATTCGGCAACACATTAATGTTAACCGTAGCAGCCGTTACGGTAGAGGCCGTATCGGGGGTAGCCAGGGGAGCCCGGTTAGGAATGGCTGTACAAGGCAGGGGCACCACATAAGTAATTGTAAACAAGGGTTGATTGGTCGCCGTGCCATTTTCAGAAGTGCCAAAAATAAGTCTCTTATCCACCTGTACGCTGTCTACCGCCTGGCCGATCATGATGCCCCTGTTGTCAGCTATATTATTCTGCCACTGAGTAACAGCACTTGTGATATTAAAGAGGTGCTGGCTGCCATTGCCCCCGTTATTGGGCGCCGTACCGCGACCAATGTAGAGTGTAGAAAGTGCACCGATATTAAAATCGCTGCCGGGGGCAGTCCAGTTGCTGGCGCCGGCGCGGCGATTCCAGGTTGCCTGTACTTCGTTCCACATCGGGTTGCCTGTGACCTGGTAAGCGCCTAATTTATATTTTGCATTATCGCCACCTGTAACAGTAAGTCTTAATGTAGCGCTTTGAATAATAGCATTGGCGGGTATTTGCGCCAGGTATTGAGCATCGGGAATTGCTGCTAAAAACCGGCGACGTTTGCCTGTTTTTTTACCCAGTTCTGTAGTCGTATTGTTACCGAAATTTGTGTTGGCACCGTCTTCTCTTATCTGTGCGTCAATGGTATTGGTTGTGCCGGAAAATGTTACTGTCTGGGGGTTTCCAAAATCCAGGGGTCTGTATTGCCCGGCTGCACAATTGTCATTTTTAATCAATACATTCACCAGTCCTACAGTGCAGGAGCCCTCAGTATTGCAAATTTTGTATTTAAAAGAATCATTTGCATTTGCAGAGCCGGACGGGTAATCAGTATTATTCAGGTAGGTGATAGTATTATCGGTATTGATACTTACTATACCATTGGTCGGCTGCGTTTCAATTGTTATCGTAAGAGGCAGATCGCCTGGATTGTTATCGTTAGTTACGACATTGATTATTTGAGGTATATCTTCTACGGCTGTAGCTTCATCTTTATTAGCGGTCAATACGGCAGGGGTACAATCCCAATTTTCCAGTTCAGCAGCATCTACCCAAAGCTGTGGAGTGCCGGCGGAGCGCTGTATCCTGATATATCGAACACCGCCTACGGGCACTCCAAAACGAACACCAGTGCCTGCATTATCTGTAGTTGAAAATGATCCTACAGCGGTAAACGTAGTACCATTCGTGCTGTAGGATATGGAGGCAGTTACAGATTGCCCATCTGTACCGGTGGCAAAATATACCACTGCCGAGTCCCTGGCAGGAGGTGTTTGGATACTGCCAAAATCAAGAGTAAGTATATCTGCGTTATTATCAATTACGGCATAGGTTGTATTTACTGCCGGGTCGTAGTCCGAGAGTCCCAGGGCATTAGCAGCGTTCCCAACCGTTGTGTTGGTTTGAGCAGTAGCGCCCACAGAACTTACTACATCATAAGCGCTGCCCGGGAAGCAGCCGTTGGCATCAGGTGTTCCCACGCCGACGGTTACTGTAGCAGTAGCGCAAATCGGACCCAAGAAAGGTGGTATGCCGGTATTGGGGGTATTATCACATATCTTGTAGGTAATAGTTGCTATACCGAAAAAGCCTTCGGCAGGAGCGAAGGTCACGTTTGGTCCGCTTGAGGTCCAGGTACCCTGCCCCGCTACGGTGAAACTGGTGCCATATTGAGAGGCATTGGTAGGGTCTTGCAAGAGAACTGAGTTCGGGTTCAGATCGCCATCGGGGTCGGTATCATTAGCAGCTACGTTAATAGTAGTGGTAATACCTGGTTGATAACACCCCGTGGTGATGTTGGTGACATCGTTTACGGCTTGAGGCGCTGCTGGTGGTGGCATCAATGTGGCAGGATGTACAGATGAAGTAGTACGCCCGCAGGAATCCGATACCAATACATAAATTAAAATAGGCGTAGCAGCGGTAATTGTACCCGGATTGAAAGTAGTGGTAGATGCACTTGTACTTGCATTAGGCGAAAAAGAACCTATTGACGATCCATCACTTACTTTTCGGGCACTCCAGGTATAAGTAAATGGTACGGCATTTATCGGGGAAGTAGCTGTTACAGAAAGAACAGTAGGAATGTATATTGAACCATTTGCAGAAATACCTGTAATATTACCGACCTGCACTGCTTTATCCTTGGCAGCATAAATGCTCCAGTTAAAAAAAGCACGTATGGCAGCTACGCTTGCTGCTCCGTGGCCGTTAACATTATGCCCTCCCGTAAACATTACCCAGCCGCGGTTGTTATCGCCAAACCCACGGCCATAAGCTATCGTTACAGCAGCACCTGGCGACTTAGAAGGCACATCGGGTTGTGTCGGGTCGTAAGTAATTATATTTGTAGATGGCAGCCAACTCGCGCCATTTACCGGTAGATAAATCTGCTCACTACCATTTGTTTGCGCAGCATCGGGCGCGCCAATAAACTGCGAAACCCACTCATCAGCCGGTGCTACCGTACCTGTTTGTGGCGGAGGAACAGGGGATATGTTGGTATTGAATGGAGGGCTTCCGTCGTTATGGTTTCCCCAAAGCACCAGGGAGTTTTGAGCATAATTGGTGCTATTGGGTACCGGCAGAATGATGCCAGGTCCGGCAGTAGTTACCTTGGTAGTCAGGAAGTTCATCTGCTGGCTGGTATTTGCCGGATTGTAAGTATTCGAAAGTGCACTACCTGAGTGGCAACCCGTCCAGATTGCGCCTTTAGAATTAACATTCCAGTTATACAGATTACTATGGCTGCCCCAGGAAGGATCAGCGTGGGGCAATACAAAGATGTCATCACAAGAGTTTAGGTTGGCTGGCGTTTTACTAGTGTATTGTGCTGGGGGTATGCCCGCATTCGTATAAAAAGGTATTACTAGATTTCCATTCGCTAAATCTACTGTCCACCTTGGCGCTACATGAATGGTATCTATATTAGCACCGATGAAAGTATAGTCTGCAGCCAGTGTTCTTGCTGTTACCAGCCCTGCTGTATACCCATTGGCAGTGGTAACACTTGTCACAGCTGTCCATTGGTTGATCACGGTTTGTACAGGACTTGTAATGTATTCTTTCGGGATAATGAATATGCCTCCTCTGTACGGAAAACCGCCAATGTTATAGTCTATAGCATCTTTGATCTTGTTGTCGCGCACTACCCAAATCACCTGCACGTTGTAATATTTCACCAACTCGTGCACCATACCATACGGGCGCACACCCGCAGGTATCACACCTGAATTGACACCCATGTCTATCAGATATGAACCTTGCTGCACTGTAATCTGTGCCGATGATTGCACCGAAATAGTGAAAGCAAAGAAGAAAAATAGGGACTTTAAAAGCGGCCTACATCTACCTGGCATATTAAGTGATAGTGCAATCATGGTGTACATTGACATGTTTTCAATAGCAATAAATCCAACATCCACTTACATCAGACGCTTGAGCTTTGCAAAAATTTTACTAGCATGTCGTCTACATGTTCACATGAAAATGCTGCTTTTGAATCCCCGAGCGACTACTTCAATAGAGAATGCATTTGGCTCTCCGATACATTTACTGCAGATAAGTTGCTTAGTGTAGTGTCCAGTTAGCTGGGATATTGCTTTCCAGATCGAACAGGTCGCGCTATGGATCGTACGGTGCTACCTAGCTATAGCCTTGCCTTTTTTAAGAATTGACATAATCTTTGATTTAGATGGTGATGAAGATATTCAGGGCTTTTTTGTGATTTTATTCACACAAGAATCACGCCGAAAGCGGCGCTATCAGCCAAGCTGTGAGGATAAATAGCTTACGCACAACCCAGCCGTTCGCATTTACAGAACGATCTTGCATTTTTTGTGGAGGAACATCGTCATATACCTGATCATATTGATCAGCTCTTACGCAGCTTTCCCCTCAGATTGTATTCGGCCGGGAGGGCGACGGAGTATTCATTTTCCGGCAAGCTTTCTTCCAGTTGAAAGGTTTGATTTTTTTATAAAAAACATCATTATTGTTGAGCATGCTTTTGATATGGGAAAGGAACACGCCTCAGCTTAACATCATTAAAAAAAGCCCTGCACTGAAGGGCTTTTTTAATGCTTTCTCATTCAATTTCCCATGAGATCAATCTTCTTCATGCGTATCAGTCTCATACCAGGGGAATGACTCCGCATTTTTACTCACCTCCCAGTAAAATGGGCTTGGTTTTTTATTATAGTTACCGGTTTCATTCATTGTTTCAGCATCGTATAGCCTACCATTCACCATTGTGTATTTGATACTCTCTGTATTGTAGATATTATCCAGCGGGTTTTTGTCCAGCACTATCAGGTCAGCCAGTTTGCCGGGTTTCAGAGAGCCGATATAATTATCCAACCCAAGGCTTTTTGCAGGATTGATAGTGGCTGTGCGAAGTGCTTCCATCGGCGTCATACCGCCTTGCGTCATCATCCATATTTCCCAGTGAGCACCGAGGCCCTGCAACTGACCATGGGCACCCATATTGACCGTTACTCCGGCATCGCTCAACTTTTTCTGGCTCTTCGAAACCAATATATGTCCATTCTCGTATTCTTCGTCGGGTGCCATAGTGCGGTGCCTGCTACGGGTGTCTATCACTGGTCGTGGTGTAAAACGCATCAGCCTTTCTTTCTCCCAAACATTGGTGTGCTGGTACCAGTAATACTCGCCCGAAAGCCCCCCGTACGATACGATAAGTGTAGGCGTACTGGCCGTAGCTGCATTTTTCCAGAGCTGTATCACGTCGTTGTATAGCGGCGCTACCGGAATATTATGCTCGATGGTAGTGTGACCATCCAGTATCATGCTGATGTTGTGAAAAAAGAAAGAACCACCTTCAGGTACTACTTCCAGTTGTAATTGGCGCGCAGCCTCTATGATCATCTGCCGCTGTTCCCTGCGTGGCTGGTTGTAGCTTTTCACGCTGAACGCACCAAAAGCCTTGGTACGTAGCAATGCACTCTTCGCATCTTCTATGTTATTCACGATCGTCCTGGAGTCGCCATCGGCACCGTACAAAATAGTACCGGTAGAGAATATACGAGGGCCCACCATCATGCCTGCTTTTACCAATTCGCTTTGTCCAAAAACCAATTCACTGTTGGCCGAGGGGTCATGACTAGTAGTTACACCATAGGCGAGATTCGCGTAGTAAGGCCAGTGTTTCTCCGGTATGATACCCGCACCGAAATGCCCGGCATGTGCATGTGCGTCAATGAAGCCCGGCAAAATGGTCTTGCCGCTGCAGTCGATTCGTTTGGCTGCGGGTGGAATTGTTACCTGCCCGTCTTTGCCTATTGCTTTAATGACGTTGCCATCTACTACGATTGTTCCGTTTTCTATCACACCATCGCCATCCATAGTAATGATCCTTGCGTTGGTAAAAGCTAATTGGCCCACAGGCTTGTCTGTTTTAGCAACCAGACCAACTGTTATTCCATGCAAGGGAATAGCAAATGTTGAGTCCGGCTTACCGCTGAGAAATTGGTACATGTCACTAAGCGAGATTGTGTAGTACTGATCTCCAAGTGTGTAATGCAGCTGTTTGCCATCGCCACTCCAGTGTAGATTATAGCCTGCATCCTTTGATACACGTCTCAATGGGAAATCGGCAGAGTCGCTGCCGATTGTTATGGGCCTGCCCGTATGCGGGAAGGCTGCGATATATACCTGGTGCAGGTTCACGAACGCGATCCAATCCTCGTTGGGCGATACTGTAAACTGCCTGCCGTATGTGGTTTTGAAAATGGTACGTTCTTCATTACCGTCAAGATTGCACGAGCTAAACGATTTCTCCAGCCCGCCGCCGGCATCATAGTAGATGCGTTTACCGTCTTTACTGAACGAAGGGTTATCGCCTTTGTCCGTAACGAATTCTTCCTTTCCTCCGTTAGAGGGCATGATGTAGAGACCAGGCTTCGAAGTATAGGCAGGACCAAGTATGTTATCGCCGCCTTCTTTTTCGTATACCAGCATACTGCCGTCGTTCGACCATGACGGAGTGCGGTATTTTCCTTTCTTGCTCGTGATACGTTCAATTTTTCCACCACCAATCTTCACTTTGCTGATGCTACCCACAGTGCTGTCGTTCCAGGTAACATAGGCTATCGTTTTTCCATCGGGCGAAAACGCTGGATCGTATTCATATTCAGCAGCGCCTGTGATGCGAACGGGCTTGCCACCGGGTAGTTCTTTTTTATATAAATGTCCCAGCGCACTGAACACCATCCACTTTCCGTCGAGCGATGTAACAGCCTGGCGGATAACATTCACTTTGAATTCGTCGGGATTGATATCCTGTTTAAATCTAACAGCATCGGTAATCTGTTGTTTTACACTGGCTGTAAAAGGTATTTCTGTCGCCACGTTGCTGCTTTGCAGATCTACTTTCATGATCTTGCCGCCGGCCCATATAATGATGTTCTTGTCATCAGGCGTCCAGGCAAAGCCTGTGTAAACACCAAAGATGGTCCACGCTTCCTGTTGGTCCTTCGATAGTTTGTCGTACACCGGCCATTCTTCTCCCGTTTCAATATTCCTTAGGTACAACACGCTTTTTGTTCTCACCCGTCTTACAAAGGCAAGCGTTTTACCGTCGTGCGATACCTGCGGCCGCACTGCACCGCCGGGTCCTCCTGTTACTGATTCGGTTATACCTTTTTCCCTGTCGAAACGCTTGATTACGAATATCTGGTCATTGGGGTTTTTGTTGTATTCAAAATGACCGCCGGGGTACATGTCTTCGCTGTAATACACATATCGTCCGCTGCGCGATACGCAGGGTTCGTTGAGGTCCTGCTGGTCATTTTTCTTCACCGTCAGCTGCAGACCATTTCCACCGTTGATATGATACATCCAGAGCTCGCCCGCGCCGAGTGAACGCGTAGAGGTATAGTGCTTCCGCGCGATGAGATAGTTACCGTCAGGCGTCCACACAGCATTGTTCAGCAGTCTGAAATTCTCTTTTGTTATCTGCACGGCGTTACTCCCATCCCTGTTCATGATCCAGATGTTGTCGCCACCGCCAGCATCGGACGTAAATGATATTTTACTGCCATCGGGATTGAAACGTGGCTGCACGTCCATGGCCTTGCCCGTGCGTAGTACTTTAGCTTCGCCGCCGCTGGATGGCATTATGTAGATATCCCCCAACAGGTCAAAAACGATGTCTTTCCCGTCGGGCGACACGTCGAGGTTCATCCACGTTCCTTCATTCACTGTAAAGGATACCTCTTTTTGCGGACCGCCTGGATTATTGACGTCCCACTTTTTTTTGTCTCCGGCAAGCAGGCCTGTAGGAATAAAAGCCAGCATTACCAGCAACGATCTAAAACCCATAAAATGCATTTGGGTTAAAGATAGAAAAGCAAACTTGCTAACTGAACAGGCAATTGGGGGATAAAAAAAGGGCAGAGACAGCGTTTTCTTAGCTTTAATTTGCATTACGGGAATGGGAATGAAAAAGAAGTTCGCCGAATGGGTAAAGAGGTATGTGCCTGCAGAGGCAGTATCGATGGCCACTACATTACTGTCTGCCTGGCTTGCGCACAGGTCTGGCGGCAGTGCTCTGCTCGTCGCACTGGTGAGCACATGGGGCGGAAATGTGGGTTACTATGGTTACATCCTGATCGCCGATATACTCCGGTCAGTGAAAGCACACAGGCAAAGCGGCAAACGTTATACAGGGGTGAGTGCTGCTATTGATTTCCGCAGTCTTGTTGTGGAATTTGGGATGGGCGAAATAGTAGACACCTTATTTATCAGGCCGGCGATCATGTACTATGTGCCACAATTGGTGCCCGGTTTTGCCGCAGGAATTCTCGTGGCCAAACTGATAGCAGACGTTTTCTTCTACATCCCTACCATTATTGGCTACGAGATGAACAAAAAATGGCTCAAGAAATGAACCTTGTACTTGCATTGCGTCGAGAGTGCTAGGAGGGAGCCCATTATTATGGCTCATATGTATCAACAATAACTGCAGAATTATCGCTCGGCTTCTTTCGTTTACTAATGATCCGGATCATAGAGGGAAGTACTATCAGCAGTAAAGGGAGCGCAGCAATAAAACCGCCGATGACTGCGATGGCAAGAGGCTGATGTAGCTGGGCTCCTGTACCTATACCCAATGCCAGGGGCATCAGCGCAATAATGGCTCCGAGGGCTGTCATCAGTTTGGGCCTGAGCCTGGTTGATATAGAATAGACAATAGACTCATCTATCGTTTGCGTGCGCAGGGACTCTTTGAATTGCAGATAAGTGAAAATAGCATTCTCACCTATTATACCCACGATCATAATAAGCCCAGTATAACTGCCGACATTCAATGGGATATTTGTTATATACAAAGCAAGGTAGCTTCCGGCTATTCCCAGTATTGCGATAATGAGTATAGCAATAGCGATTAAAAAGTCGCCGAATAAGAACAGGATAACACCAAACACCAATAAACAGGCAGTTACGAGTATGAGCAATAATTCGTGAAAAGAGCGTTGCTGTTCTGCATAAGCTCCCCCATATTCAATGTGGTAACCTTGCGGTAGGACTATTTGTGTGTTCACTTGCTCCTGTATCTCTTTCATCACACTGCCAAGGTCGCGACCTTCTAGCCTGGAACTTATGACGCCCATGGATTGCAGATTCTGGCGTTCCACTTCTGCATTTCCAGCGCTGACCTCAACGCCGGCGAGGTCGGTAATTGGCCTCAGTCTGCCGTTGGGTAAAAAAATGTTTAGTTGTTTTATATCAGCCAGTCCCTGTGTGATAGATGGAGTAGAGCGCATGCGGATGGCCGATAGCTGTTCCCGTTCCAATATGGAACCAGCTGTGATCCCTTGTATGGCTAGCTCCAGTTGTTGCTGGAAATTGGCAGGGGTGATTCCAAATTGCGCCAGCCTGGCATAGTTGGGAACAATGCTAATGGAGGGCCCTGCAATAACGATCCCGTTAAATACGTCTGCCGTGCCTTCAACGTTTTCTACAAGCTTGCCCAATGTGTCTGACAGCTCATGCAACTTTGTGATGTTTTCACCAAAGATCTTTATTTCAATGGGCTGCACTGACGTCATGAGATCGCCCAGCATGTCCCCGATCACCTGCCCGAAGTCAATACGCAGCGCAGGCTGCGTAGACTCTACTCTCTGCCGGATGTCAGCTATCACTTCATCTGTAGAGCGGTCGCGGTTCTGCTTCAATTGTATCAGGTAATCGCCATTATTAGGTTCTGTAATAAAGAACCCCATTTGTGTACCTGTTCTTCTTGAATAAGCAGATACCTCAGGGATCTTATTGATGATCTTCTCGACTTCGCGCAACATCCGGTCTGTTTCCTGGAGCGATGTGCCTGGTGGTGAAGTGTAATCAAGTACAATGCTGCCCTCATCCATCTCTGGCAGAAAGCCTGTTTCAAGTTGAGGCAGGATCAATATGATGATGACAGCAAATGCGGCCATAATGGCTATGCTAATATATGGCTTGTGAATGAAGACAGACACCCATCGCTGTTTTTTTACCTCAACCGGCTCTGGTGTGCGTGCAATCACCATTTTTTTATTCCGGGTAAGCAGCAAGTAAATGACAGGCAGGCATATCCAGGTAACGAAAAAGGAACACACCAGTGTAACGATCATCATATTGGTCATTACCTTGAAATACGCACCTGCTACGCCGCTCATCATCTCAAAAGGAATGAAGATAACAATGGTGCTCATGGAGGAGCCGATCATTGCTGGCAACAGGTAGCTTATGGCCTTCTGCACTATTATCTGCGCAGGCTCGTCGTGGTGCTCCTCGTGCGTACGGTGTATTTGCTCCACGACTACAATAGCATCGTCAATAATAAGACCGATGGCAGCAGCAATGGCACCCAGTGTCATGATATTGAGGGTGTAGCCCATAAAATACATGACGATAAGCGACAGGCATATGGTGACAGGGATAGTAATCAGGATCGTGGCGCTTGCTTTTAGCGAACGGAGAAAGATAATGGCTACCACAATGGCCAGTGCCAGCCCGATCCAAAGGCTGTCTATTACGCTGCGGATAGCATCGTTTACAAAGTCGGCCTGTACGTAATAGGGTTTTATCGTAATGTCTCGGGGCAGTGTTTTCTGCAGCTCTGCTACTTTTTGTTCCACCTGCTCCGACAACTCAATAAGGTTGGCATTGGGCTGTTTGATGACAGCTACCAACAGGCCTTCTCTTCCGTTCGCATTGATCCGGGTGTATTCTATTGCTTCGTTGATCTTTACCTGCGCAATATCCTTTAGCGTGACGATACGCTTTCCGTCGTTCGAGATAACGATGTTCTGCAATTCATCGATAGAATGCACGGTGGCATCCGTGATCGTTAGGTATAGCAGGCGGTAGTCTGAAAGGTAACCGTTGGACTGGATGAAATTGGTTTGCGAAAGTGCATTGCCTACAGCATCTGGTGTAATGCCCAGGGTGCTCATCTTCTGTATGTCGAGCGTAAGCCAATATTCCTTTTGTTTCCCGCCAATGATCCTGACCTCGGCCACGCCGTTTACCTGCGAGAGAAAAGGTTTTACCGTATACAACGCCAACTGTTTCATGTCAATAGGCGTGTAAAACTGATTGTTCGTCTCAAGTGTGTAACCAATGACCGGTAGGATCGATGGGTTCATTTTCTCCACCGTTATCTGTGTGCCGGGGGGAAGATCGTTTCGTATCTCAGCGATCTTTGATTCTATTCTCTGTTTTGCCAGGTCTATATCGGCATCCCAGTTGATAAACGCAGATATCTCACAACTGCCACGGCTGGTGATGCTGCGCAGGTTTTCAAGGTCAGGTATCTGTTTGACTGCATTTTCAAGCGGCTTAGTGACGGTGATGATCATTTTGTCTATGGGCTGCAGTCCCGCATCGGCAATGATCTTGATCTTCGGAAAGGTGATCTCGGGGAACAGCGACACCTGTAGTTTGCTATACGCAAACATGCCCCCCATAATGATGATGGCTATAATAACGGTCAGTGGATTTTTATGCGTTATAAAGAATTTCTTCATCGATCGCCGTCAGTACGGTTTTTCAACTTTAATGATCTTTACCCTTGCCGTATCAGGCAAGCCATAGTTGCCAGTCAGCAATATTTTATCGGCTAGTGAAAATACCGGCCTGATGATCTCTATCTTACCGTTCGATTCCAAACCTTTCATTACAGGTACCTTTACCGCTCTTACGGAGTCAATCATTTTCATTACCCAAAAGTGTGCCTGTGACTCGTCAGTCAGCACTGTTTCTTTAGGCAGCACTTGTACATGTTCGTGCTTGTCCTTAGTGATATGAACGGTAGCTATCAGGTTCTTCGGAATATCGGTCTTGCCGACGCCGATAAGTATCTTTTCCGTTTGCGAAAAAGAATCTACTTCGGGCATTGTTCTTATGACCCGCCCCTGCAAATGTGATTTGTCAGGAAGCACCAGGTCTATTGTATTGTTGCCGATATAATGTTTCAGTTCATACGGAAGGTTGAGCAGGAAGCCGAAATTTCTGGCATCATTGATGACTGCAATTTGTTCACCATCCTGTACATAATCGCCCACCTGGTGACTGACCTCGCTAACATATCCTGCCTCTGCAGTATAGATCCTGATAATACCCGTAAACCGGAATGAGGGATCCAGGCGGTTCACGAGGTTGCCTAATGCTCGGGCTTCTTTGGTTTTCACTACAAACGCCAGAGTATGCGCCCGCACATATTGGCCGGGCTTAAGGTTTACCGCCTCGATATAGCCATTAGCGGTAGATTTAATAAAGCTATTAGTAAGAAATGTGGAAGTAGCATTGAGGTCTACATAGTCTGCAATCGTTTCTATGGCTATTGACGTGACAGTGACCGGCGTTTGTATTGTTTCTGCTGAAACTTCTTCTTCCTCGACAGATTTTGTGTGACAGCCGGTTGCCAGCATAATGCTTATGAACAGTGCTATAAAAATGTTTTTCTTCATATGCAGTGCTTTACCGGTTCCAGTAATTTATCTGGTTAACTATCTTGAGTCTGCTGATCAGGTTCTGGTTCAGCAAATTTCTTGCTGCGAGGTAATTATTAATAGCCATAACGTGATCCGTTATTTTTACATCGCCTGTCTGCAGTTGTATTTCATTGGCTTCTATCAGCGTGCGGACATAACGTACCTGCTCTTGTATGCGCGGAACGAGGTCGTCTGTAGCATGCAGTTGCATATTCAATTGACGTATTTGCTGGTTGTACTGGTTTACATAGAAGTCACGATTAACCCTTCTTGATTGTTCCAGCAGGTTGATCTGGTTGTATCTCAATTGTTTCTGATGGTTGTCATAGATCGGCAACGTAATATTTACTCCGCCACTAACACCAAAATTCTTATATGGCTGAAAGGTCATTGTAGAATTATAGCCTGTATTGACGAATGTCCCGATCTTCGGTTTGTATTCGTAATCAATAAGTCGCTTTTCATTTTCCAGCCTCAGGCTGTCTGTTATATATCGTCGGAAGAAAACTGAATGGTAGAAATCAAATTGCGCGGTGTCGTTAATGCTCGGACGGGCTATTTTTTCAACGACCGTATCTACTATACCAGCCATATAATTCAATGTCAGGTAATCAGTAGTGTATTGCATAAGCGACTGAAGTAGCGTTAGTTGCTGTTGCTGAAAGGTTACATAAAAATTCAGGTAGTCTGTCTGCTTGTAAATACTGGCCTGTGTTAGTTTTTTAAGAATGACGTCCTCCTTTTTTAGCAGATCGTAGATCTCCCCATCGAATGTTACAGCAAGCTGGTCGCCGTAGGTAGTGATGTATTGTTCTGTGACTGTGCGCAAAAGGTCTTGTTCGCTCAGTGCAATGGTATCGTACAGGGAACGAGATTGCAAGGAAAAGGTACGATACTGCGTAGCCCTGTTATTCCGCGAAACGATATTTTTCGAAGCCTGTACAAGGGCAGACACCTGGGCAATATTGGTGATGGCTTCGTCGTAGCCATATCCAGCAATTATGGGGGCATAGCTGTTATTGCTGATAAAATCAACTCGCGTTCTCAGGCTTGCCCGAAGTATCATGCTGTCCAATTGCAATGACAATATCTGGTTGCGGTAGTCATTTAGTAATGGGCTGTTTTGTTTTGCCATCTCCAGGAAGTAATGGAGATCTTTTTCCTGTGCGGGGGAAATGAACGGCATTGAGATCACTACCATGAAAACAAGCATTTTCATGACCATCCTATTGCAGAAGCAACGAATTCTTAAAACAGCGTTCATGTAACACTTACTCATCTAAATAATTGTTCCGTGAGCGAGCAAGGTTTAGGCTTAGGGGCAAATAGTCGATGTCTGCCGGGTCAATTCATTGAATATCAATTAACTGAATCTCGCAGCAGTATACTAGCGTCTTCGGCTCGTAAGTCCATTGAAACAAGTACAGGTGAAGGTTTATTCACTCTGGCGAGGGGAATAAGACAGGGGCGTTTAGTGGTTTTCTCAGCTTTTTGCCTTTGTTATTAGATTCCGTCCTGTTTTTGTAACTTTTTCTCTCCGCACGCGATTAACTAACGTAACACTCTATAAAATATGAACTTGATCATCAACAACCTGACCAAACAGTATGGTAACGGCGTCATGGCGCTCAACAATGTTTCCCTGACCATAGACAAGGGGATGTTTGGTCTCCTGGGCCCTAATGGTGCCGGTAAATCATCTCTGATGCGCACTTTGGCAACATTGCAAGACGCCGACAGCGGTACCGTTATGCTAGGAGATATAGACGTGCTTGGCGAAAAAGAGAAAGTGAGAAAGGTACTGGGCTACCTTCCACAGGAGTTTGGTGTCTATCCGCGTACATCCGCCCTCGACCTGTTGGACTACCTGGCTGTGATCAAGGGATTCAGCAACAAGGCAGAAAGGAAAGAAATGGTACTGGGTCTGTTGCAGAAGGTAAACCTGTTTGAACACCGTAAGAAATCGGTCAGCTCTTTCAGCGGCGGTATGCGTCAGCGTTTCGGCATTGCACAGAGCCTGCTGGGCAACCCGAAATTGGTGATCGTAGACGAGCCTACGGCGGGCCTTGACCCGGGCGAACGCAACAGGTTCTATAATATCTTGAGTGAGATCGGAGAGAACGTTATTGTGATACTCTCTACCCACATTGTGCAGGATGTCCGGGAATTATGCACCAATATGGCCATAATGGACAAAGGCCGCGTACTATTCAGCGGCAGTACAGATGATGCACTATACCAGATAAAAGGTAAGGTATGGGAGAAACGCATCGCCAAAGAGGACCTGCCTCAGTACCAGGGAGGGTATAAAGTCATTTCCAATAAGCTTGTGGGCGGCATGCCGCTTATCCACGTGTTTTCAGAGGATCAAATGAGCGCTGGCTTTGCTCCCGCTGAAGAAAACCTGGAGGACGTATTCTTCGCCAAACTCAATGAACTTATCTAACCTCTAAACCCTTTAGAACTATGTGGAAGTTCATAACATACGAATGGAAATATTGGTTGCGCTCACCAATGACCTGGATATTATTCCTGATAAATGCAGCGCTGATATTTGGAGCAGTTTCTTCAGACAATATATCAATAGGAGGAGGCGTAGGCAATGTCTATAAGAATGCCCCTCATGCTGTTCAGAACTATTATGGCGTCATGTCGCTGATATGCCTGCTGATGACAACCGCATTTATGAATGCGACTGCCAACAGGGATTTTCAGTATAACATGTATCAACTTGTTTTCTCCTCTCCCATCAGGAAGCGCGACTACTTCTTTGGTAAGTTCATTGGAGCGGCCACGATGGCAGTAATACCATTGCTAGGCGTTTCTTTAGGCGCACTCCTGGGGCCACTAATGCCGTGGGTATCTCCCGAACGTTATGGACCTGTGGTTTGGTCTGGTCACTTGTGGGGGCTGGTCGGATTCGGGATCCCTAACATCTTCATAACCGGCGTATTACTTTTTTCCTTGTCCCTCATCTTTCGCAGCAATATCATTTCATTCGTAGGCGCTATAGGTATACTAGTGCTCTACGCCGTGTCGGCAGGTTTCACGAAGGATATCCAAAATGAATGGTTGGCAAATATTCTCGATCCGTTCGGCTTCAGGCCGCAAAGCCTGCTGTCAAAATACATGACCGTTAGTGAAAAGAATACGCACGCTATACCACTGCAAGGCGCCTTCTTATGGAACAGGGTGATCTGGATGAGTATTAGTGCGGTTCTACTATTTGTAATGTATTTCCGATTCTCCTTCAATACTCGGAAAGAAAAGGCAGCGAAACAAAAGATAAGCAAACAAGAAACATTTATAGCCACACAAAAAAGCTATCAACCCGCTATGGCTGGTTCTTTCTCGTTGTCTGCTTTGCTGTACCTGGTGCGGTTTGAAGTTAAATCTATAATCAAACACCCCACATTTATCATTATAGCAGCCATTGGCGCTATCAATCTCATTGCTGCCCTGACAAGCTTCACCGGAAATTATGGAGCCACGCAATATCCCGTGACGTACGACGTAGTAGATAGCATCCGTGGGTCATTCTATCTTTTTCTCATAGCGATTATCACTTTCTATTCCGGTGTACTGGTTTGGAAAGAGCGTGATGCAAAGATCAACGAGATACAGGATTCTACACCTGTAAAGACAGGTATGCTGTTTACTTCAAAGCTGGTAGCTATGATCATCACAGTGGCTATTGTACTGGCGGGTACCATCGTGATCGGCATGATAGCGCAACTGTGCTATGGATACACCCGTCTGCAGGCTGGAGTATATATTAAATCGCTGCTGATAATGGATATGCTCAACTTTACGTACCTCGTTATTGCAGCGCTTTTCTTTCACTATCTTATCAACAACAGGTACGTCGCCTATTTCGCGTTTATCGCGTTTGTTATTGTAAATACGTTTATCTGGTCGGTGCTGGAAGTGGAAACCAACATGGTCGATTTTGGTTCGACCCCGAACGTTATCTATTCAGACATGAATGGCTTTGGGCCGTTCACAACCACTGTGGTTTGGTTTAATATTTATTGGTCTCTGTGCGTGCTATTGGTGTCGTATGTTATCTACGCGTTTTACATAAGAGGCAGGGAGAATGCTTTTGCAGCGCGTGTTAAATACGCGGGTCATGTTTTGCGAAGGAATCTAGCGATAGTCTCTGTTGCAGCAATAGCATTCATTGCCTGCTCAGGATTTGTTTTCTATAACACCAAAGTGCTTAATACGTATGAATCATCTGATGAGACAGAAAGAAAGCAGGTAGACTATGAGAATAAATATAAGAAGTATGAAGGTGCGGCCCAGCCTCGCTGGTACAGTTTCGATTATCATATAGACCTTGAGCCTTATGAGCGAAACATGAAGGTAATGGCGAACGCATGGGTGCGGAACATCTCCGGCAAGCAAATTTCGGAGATATACTTTAACCTGCCCGAGCATGGCGAAGACTTGAAGATCACGGTACCGGGCAGTAAAGTAAAATCCGACGACAAACGGTTGAAGTTCCGCATCGTGGCACTTGACAAGCCGATGCAACCCGGCGATTCGCTACCTGTGCAAATAAGCTTCGAAGCGCTAAGCCGCGGGTTTGAGAATGAGGTCAGCTTTAAACAGCTAACTCAAAACGGTACGTTCTTCAATAACTATGACATCATGCCGTCGATCGGTTACAGCGCCTCAGGCGAATTGTCAGACAAGAACAAGCGGAAGAAATATAAATTACCTGTGAGACGTCGTGCTCCCCTGCTAAATGAGAACGATATGGTTGCAAGGAGCAACAACTATGTCATCAGCGATGCCGACTGGGTCACTATCAATACGGTGATCAGTACAGCAAAAGACCAGGTAGCAGTTGCGCCGGGTAGCCTGGTGCGTAGTTGGGAGCAGAATGGCAAGCGCTATTTCAATTACAAGCTCGATCAGCCGTCGCTTAACTTTTACTCCTTCATATCGGCAAAATATGAGGTAGCCCGCAAAAAATGGAACGGTATAGACATCGAAGTGTATTATCACAAAGAGCACGGATACAATGTGCCGAACATGCTCAACAGCATTGAAAAATCGCTAGATTATTATACTACCAACTTTGGCCCTTACTATCACAAACAAGCGAGGATCATAGAATTCCCACGCTACTCTTCTTTTGCACAGGCTTTCCCGGGCACTATGCCATATAGTGAAGGTATCGGTTTTATTACCGACCTGCGTGAAGTGACAAAGGACGATATCGATTTCGTGTTTTATGTAGTGGCGCATGAAATGGGGCACCAGTATTGGGCACACCAGCTGTGTGGCGCCAACATGCAGGGCAGCGAAATGATGAGCGAAGGTTTTGCGCAGTACTCGTCGCTGATGGTGATGGAGAAAGAGTACGGCAAGGATAAAATGAAGCAGTTCCTGAAATACGAAATGGACGGATACCTGCGTGGAAGAAGCCGCGAGTTTGAGGCAGAACGTCCTATCATCAAAACCGAATCGCAACAGTACATACACTACCAGAAGGCTAGCGTGGTGCTGTATTACGTTAAGGAAATGATCGGTGAGGATAAAGTAAACCTGGCGATGCGGTCATTGATAAACGATCATGCATACAAGCAGCCTCCTTACCCTACCGCCTTATCAGCTCTTAGAGCCTTCAGGGCAGTAACTCCGGATAGCCTGCAATATGTAGTAACCGATCTGTTTGAGAATATTACGCTGTTCTCTAATCGTGTAACTGATGCCAGCTATACCAAAGTTGGCGACCAGTATAAAGTGGAGATCAAAACGATCTCAGAAAAATACTATTCCGACTCACTGGGTAAAGAAACCACTGCGCCAATGAATGACTTCATCGATATCGGTGTATTTGCCGAAGCCAAAGACAAAAAGGGCATTGGCAAACCACTGGCTATGCAGCGTGTTCGCTTGAATAAGCGGGACAATGTTTATACTTTCTACGTAACGGAAAAACCTTACCAGGCGGGTATAGATCCCTACAACTACCTGGTTGATCGTTTACCGGATGATAATGTGAAACGGATAAATTAAAGAAGTTGTTATAGTAAAAATGGCTCCCTCACTGGGAGCCATTTTTTGTTGATCATCTTCCGATTCACTCAGCGCACAGATTTGAATGCTTTACGAAGTTCTTCCGAAAATATCTTCGGTTGTTCCCATGCCGCAAAGTGTCCACCTTTGTCCACCTTGTTGTAGTACACAAGATTAGGATACGACTTTTCTACCCAGTTTTTAGGTGCCGCATATATCTCATCGGGAAAGACACTTACCGCCGTAGGTACGTTGGGATTCATTGGCACAAAAAAGGCAAGCTTGTTTTCCCAATACAGGCGGGCTGTGGAAACGGCAGTGTTTGTTACCCAGTAAAGTGTTATGTTATCCAGAACATCATCTTTTGAAAGTCCTTCGCTCTTGCCATCAAACACCCGGGCTATCATCTTATAGCTTTCAATATCATGGTCGAGTATCCAGGCAGCCAGCCCAACAGGTGAATCCATAATCCCGTACATCGTCTGCGGACGGCAAGCCATTTCGATAGCATATCCCAGACCACGGTTAAAGAAATAGAAAAGCTGATCGTATGCGTGGCTCTCCTCCGCCGAAAGGCCTGATGGTAGAGGTTGTCGGGAAACGACAGCTTGCAATATCTCACCTGGCACCGCCGAAGGCATGTTGATATGCACACCGGCCAATTCGGGTGGTGCCTGCACACCCATTTGTTCAGCTATCAATGCTCCCCAGTCGCCGCCCTGTGTTACGTATTTTTTGTAACCTAAGCGTGTCATCAGGACGTGCCAGGCCTTTGCCATGCGCACACCATCCCAGCCGGTTTCTGTTGGCTTACCCGAGAAGCCATAACCTACCATTGACGGAATAACCACATCGAACGCGTCCTCAGCCTTGCCTCCATGCGCAACTGGGTCCGTCAGCGGTTCAATTACCTTTAGCATTTCTATGATCGATCCGGGCCAGCCATGAGTTAAAATGAGCGGCAGCGCATTCGGTTCTTTAGATCTTACATGAATAAAGTGAATATTAACACCGTCAATATTTGTCAGGAAATTGGGTAAAGAATTCAGCCTCGCTTCCACCTTACGCCAATCATAGTCTGTTGCCCAATATTTGGCCAGCGCCTTCATCGTTGTTAATTGCACCCCTTGTGAAGGATCGTTAACTAATTCCTTTTCAGGAAACTTTGTCGCCTGTATGCGGCGACGCAGGTCGTCGAGATCAGATTGCTGAATATGAACCTCGAACTGGCGGATCTCCTCGCCCGATAGAGGTTTGTCATGTCCGTTGCCGCCAGCTGTTGTTGGGGTTACCAGATTTTTTTCCATAGTTTTTGTTTGTTTTGAGATTGTTGAACCGATCTTAGTAGGCGACAAGGTTCAGGCAATTCGTGGTTGCCTCCAAGAAATAAGGTTGCCTGCTTGCCAAGAGAAGTGAATGTTGGCGCATGTTTTTCTTTCAGTCAAAATGCGGCAAAAAATATGGAGCGGACGCACAGCGATTTATCCTGATAGACAAATTCCGCCAACGCTATCAACATAAAATATCTCACTTCATAAGCTGGTCAGTTTGCAGGTCAAAGAAATTCATGGCAAGCTTAATTCATAGCATCCTTATGAATCTGCTAGCTTTATAGGACTATACTAGTAACACGCAAACGTTTTCGATAAAACACAAAACGGTGGAATCGAGGCAAATAACAATACCAGTTTCAAGGCTGGAAATGTTCAGCGATGCCGTGATTGCGATCATTATCACTTTGATGATCCTTTCAATTGAAATACCCTCAATTGAAGCATCTGATTCTTCGGGCGTTGTGTGGGAAAAGCTGTCAGGAATGTTGCAACCTGCTGCATCCTATCTTTTAAGTTTCATTATAGTGGGTGTACTTTGGGTGAACCATCACCAATTTTTGCGGCAGGTAAAGCAGGCGGATCGCAATTTACTCTGGTTCAATTTACACCTGTTGTTTTGGCTAAGCTGGGTACCTATCCCCACCAACCTGTTAGGACATAGCATTCATCGCCCCGAGTTTATGGTACTGTATGGTTTTGTCATGTTTATGTGTCTCCTGGCTTTTCTTTTAATGCGGTTGTATGTAGAAAGGGCTAACTTATTTATCGAAAATATTTCCCCGAGACTAAAAAAGCAATCAAGGACAAAGCTGATAGTGTGCACGGGCCTGTATTTAGTAGCCATTTTTGCCGGTTATATATCCGTGTACGTATCAATATTCATTTTTGTTGCAATTGCCATTGCCTATTTCTTTCCGTCCAAAATTGAGATCCAACAATAGGCTGACACTTTTTTTGTGTTCGTCAATCAAAATCCAATAACATTGCAGAAGATCGAACAACTTGCAAGAACATGTCGCAACAGCAAAATATAATTGACCTCATAAACAGGAACAACGTTGAAGGCGTTAAAACAGCACTGCAAGACGGAACGGATGTAAACACTCAAGATGATAACGGCCGTTCGCTACTTCTGTTGGCTACAATAAACAGCCAGCTAAGCATGGCAAAGATGCTGGTAGAGCACGGCGCTGATGTTAACCTGCAGGATGCTATTAACGACAGTCCTTTCCTGTTTGCCGGCGCCAGCGGACAAACTGAAATGCTTAAGCTGTACTTGACAAACGGAGCTAGATTCGATCTGTTCAATCGCTATAACGGCACAGCTTTGATCCCCGCCTGCGAACGTGGTCATGTAGAAACTGTAAAGCTGCTGGCTAATACAAAAGGATTTCCTATCAACCATATCAATCGCCTTGGCTGGACAGCTTTGTTAGAAGCAGTAGTTCTGGGTGATGGCAGCAAAGAGTACCAGGACATTGTTCAAATACTGAAAGACGCCGGCGCAGACCTCAACATCGGCGATCTCGACGGCACAACAGCTCTCGAGCATGCCCGTAAAAGTGGGTTTAGCGAGATAGTGAAAATACTTGAAGCGTAAGGCTTGTTGTTAAGCCCGTATCCTTACGGTTTTACTGTAACCCAGGTGTTCCCCAATCCATACTGCTTAACCAGCTCGGTAAAAACTTTTGCATTGTCAGGATGCAGCCGGATACAACCATGCGATGCACGAATGCCTAACCTGCGAAAATTGCCTGGCGTAGTACCATGTATAGCATAACCACCCTTTACAAATACTGCGTAGGGCATATTGCCTAACCCTTTGTAATTACCACCGGGGAATTTCTTTGATGTGTATTTGGTAAATATCGGCCCGGAAGGACGAACGCTAAAACTCGGCGTTTCGCGGCCTTTTATGCCTGTTGAGACAGGGTAGGTGTCAACCAGCTCTCCGTCCACGTACAAATGCAGAACCTGCTCCGATTTGTCTACCTCTGCATACAGGGGGCATTCTTGTTGCCTGCAACCACCACCGGCGCGAAATCCATAGCGAAACGCGCGCAGAGCTGAAAGGTTTGCCTGTACGGCTTTTTGCAATGGCAGGGAGTTCTTTGCGACAGCTGCCTCTTCCTCTTTCCAGTTCGACTCCAGCCGCTCAAAAAATCCGCTAGTCGAATCTCTGCCTGGAACAAAATTTTCGTCATCAAGACAGTTCTCGGCGTCACATACATCTCCTTTATCGGTATTCAATACCGAGTCTTTAAAATGCTGATAATTGAAACTCGTATGTCTACTGTTCTTAGGCTGCTCGTTGCATGAAGACAGCGCGCCCATATAGATCAAAGCAGCCACAAATAAGATGACTGGCTTTAACTGAATTTTTACACGTTGGTACGCAATGGATCTATTTATCATCTTTCAATTTTCTTTTGGTGGTCATAGAGTTAGTTATTTACCATGTATAAACCATTTGGTTGTAACACAGAAGTTGATCGCCTGAACGACAGGACTATTACCTGCTATTCAGTTCATTAAGGGCAGTAACAATCGCGCCAACGCATGAGCTGCTTTGGCCAATTCCCTGTTAATCAACTTGCATCGTCCGGTGTATTCCCTTTGTCTCTGTGCCATACATTAGATATCGCATAGTAGATGAGGATCACGAAGAGGACGGCTAGTGCAATTGGTATTTCAAGCATAACTAATTGATTTTAGAGTTTTTGTTTTCTGTCGTAACATATATACTTAGCTAACAAGGTTTAACGCCCGGAGATTTTTTAAAAAGATTTCACCGTCCTGCCAACTGTCCTTATATTTTTCACCATTTACAAAAAATGTTGGTGTGGCGTTTACACCGCTGCGCATGCCGCCGTAGAAATCAGACTCTACTTTTTTTGCCAGTTGCGCATCATCCATGTCGGCTCTGAATTTCTCTATATCTAATTCCAGTTGCTGGGCATATTCTATAAGCTGGGTTGTGTGCAGTCGCTTTTGATGCTCGAACAACAAGTCATGCATTTGCCAGAATTTATCCTGCCGGGCCGCAGCCTCCGATGCTATCGCTGCCTGTTTTGCCTGCGGATGTGTTTTGCTCAGTGGAAAGTTGCGGTAAATAAATCTGAGGTCATTCCCAAGTTGGGTCTGTATCCACTTGATGATGGGGTAGGCCTGCCCACAAAACGGACACTGGTAATCGCCATACTCTAAAAGCTCGATAGGTGCATTGGCATTGCCAAATGCATGATCGGTTTCGGATATGGGAAATTTCAAAGGCATGCTAAACAGGTTGGTTTTCGAGTGATTCTAAGGCATCCAATATTCCATCTGCGCCCGGGTTGATGCCCACGGGCGACAAGTACGTCCATCGAATGATGCCTTCCTCATCTAATACATACAGCGCCCTCTTGCATTCGCCAATTGTTTCATCGTATACTTCATAAGCCTTTGCTACTGCGCCTTTTGGCTCAAAGTCAGCAGCCAGCGGAAAGTGCAGGTTACGATCGGTGCTGAATGCATTGTGACACCATTTACCGTCTACGGATATGCCTACAAGCTGTGCGTTGAATTTGGAGAAATACTCAAGCATTTCATTATAAAGAGCCATCTGGTCACCGCAAACAGGACTCCAGTCGGCGGGGTAAAATGCAAGCACCACCCGCTTTCCCTTCAGCTCGCTCAGGCTGAGTTTTTGGTCGGGGGTTGTGTACAGTGTAAAATCGGGCGCTCGGGTTCCAACTGCCAGCATATAGGCGCTTTACTGGTTTACGCAAAAAAATCGTGCTGTCAGCTTACTGCCGGGTAAATAGATGTGCTTCAATACTTAAGGCATGATTTTGCAGCTTGTTCTGCTAGATTTTTTTAAAGCATGTCGAAATGCGATAGTTCATCCTAAAACTGTGAAATATGAAGAAAGATTTTCGTTTCAAAACTCTGCTTGCCACCTTTGCCAGCGCAGCAGCTGCGCTGTTGATATCGGCAACACCAATGAAAGCACAACCTGTGGTGAAAAATATAGTCCTGGTACACGGTGCATTTGCTGATGGCTCAGGTTGGAAGGACGTATATGAAGAGCTGGTGAAAGACGGCTACAGCGTGAGCGTAGTTGGCAACCCTAATACAGGTTTGGAAGAAGACGTTGCTGCAACCAAACGAGTACTAGATCGGCAGAATGGCCCGGTGATATTGGTTGGTCACTCTTACGGTGGAATTGTTATTTCTGAAGCGGGAAATGATCCCTCTGTGGCTGGATTGGTATATATCGATGCATTTGTTCCCGAGAGTAACGAGTCCGCTGTAGAACTACTAAAAAAATTACCCGAGGCTCGAAACTCGGGCGTATTGCCTCCTGACAAGGACGGCTATGTTTGGTACGATAAAGCAAAATTCCATTCAGGCTTTTGCAATGAACTCAGCGACGACAAAGCCGGATTTATGGCCAACTCGCAAGTACCTGTGAATGGATCTGTATTTACTGCAACCATCAGCAACCCTGCCTGGAAAGTAAAACCCAGCTGGTATGTGGTAGGTACTGAAGACCAGACCATCCCGGCCGACGGGCAGAGGTTTATGGCTAAACGTGCAGGCGCTATTACCACAGAGGTTGTGGCCAGCCACGTATCGTACATAACAAAGGCCAAACACGTGGTCAAAGTGATCGAGTCTGCATCTAAAGATGCTTATAAAGTGACTGTACAGAAGTAAAAATAAATAACACACATTTTGTTGGTGCCGGGCGATCTTGCCCGGCACTTTAAATTCCTAAACTCAAAAATACCATGCAAAAAGCACCACATTATTTAAACGACTCGCATCTTTCACCTGAAGTGAAAGAGTTCTTAAAACCGTTGAATGCTGGCGGCCCGGGATTGGAAACGTTGTCGAAGCAGGATGCGCGAGATGTGCTGATCAATGCGCAACGTTCGGTTGCGGTAGATGTGTCCGGTATTCGCGAAGCAGAAAAAAACATTACGGCTGATGGATATACGATAAAGCTGAATATCGTCAAACCACTGGAGTTAAAAGAGAAATTGCCTGCATTCATTTTTATTCATGGTGGTGGATGGATCTTGGGTGACTATCCAACGCACCGGCGGCTGGTGCGCGATCTCGTTGTGGAGTCCGGTTATGTCGCGGTGTTTGTTAACTATACGCCGTCACCCGAAGCGCACTACCCACAAGCTATTAATGAGATCTATGCAGCGACAAAATGGGTGGCTGAGCATGGCAGCGAAATAGGTGTAGACGGCCGAAAGCTGGCAGTAGTGGGCAACAGCGTGGGGGGAGATATGACGGCTGCCACCTGCCTGATGGCAAAAGACAAAGGCGGGCCCGAAATACAGTTGCAGATCATGATGTGGCCCGTGACGGACTCCAGCTTCACCCAGCCCAGCTATGAAGAATATGGCGAAGAACGCTTTCTTACAGCGGCTGCAATGAAATGGATGTGGGACCAGTACACCACAGATCCTGCGCAACGCAAGGAGATATACGCTTCACCATTGAATGCAACTACAGACCAATTACGTGGTCTTCCACCGGCGCTTATCCAAGTGGCGGAAAACGATATACTTAGAGAAGAAGGCGAGGCCTATGGTCGTAAGCTGGCCGAAGCTGGCGTGCCGGTGACTGCAGTGCGATACGATGGGGTCATACATGATTTCGGAATGCTCAATGGCCTTGCTAATATTCCGCAAACAAGATCGCTGATACTTCATGCAGCAGCAGAGTTGAGGAAACACCTTCAGTAAAAATTTGTTCCATGTGAATGATCATTACATAACTCTGTTAATACCTAACCATGCAAAAAATTAGCTCAAAATCAATTGTGTTTATCGCTGGCTCTTTTGTAAGCAACAATGTTGGGATGAATGGCGCTCCTGGTTTGAAGCCAAAGGATATACAACAGTGGCGCCTCCCTGGCCATACAAAGAAGGTGACGTGAAAGAGCTTAGACCAAAGCATCCAGCTAATAACAAAGGGCTTGCACGTCTGACACTCAAAGAGCTCAAGCAGCACTATGCAAATATCATCAGGTCACAACCGGAAAAACCCATAGTGATCGGGCACTCCTTCGGTGGCATGTTGACACAATTGATGCTGAACAACGACCTTGCCGCAGCTGCAGTTGCTATCCATTCGGTTCCACCAATGGGCGTGCTTCCTTATGAATTTTCGTTCCTAAAGTCGGTCTGGAAATCGCTGGGATTGTTTACCTCTCTTGACGAGACCTATCTGATGTCCTTCAAAGACTGGCAGTATGCATTTGTCAACGATCTGCCTCTTGATATACAAAAGGCTGCCTACGAAGCACTGACCATACCAGAGTCGAAGGTGGTTTCGAGAGGAGCGCTGACTAGTGAAGGAAAAGTAGATTTCAGTAAGCCTCACGCTCCTCTACTGATGATCGCAGGCGAAAAGGATCATATAACACCGGTGCACTTGAACAAACGCAATTTTCATGCTTATCATACGCCAGGGTCTGTAGTCGATTTCAAATTATATCCCAACCATAACCATTTTGTGTTGGGGCTTCCCGACTGGCGGGATGTAGCTACTTACGTCCACGATTGGCTGAATTGAATTATTGGAGACATCTTTAGAAAGTGGTGTCAGGTATTATCACCTGACACTATTTTTTATCCTCCATGGTGGATCTTTCCTGTTGTCGCCTGCGTAGTACAATATCAGCTGATTGCCGTTGGGGTCTTTTAACCGTGCTTCACGCCATAGCCAGGGCTTGTCGTTGGGCATTTCGTCTATAGCAATTCCGTTTGTTATGAGCTTTGCCACCAGTGCATCCAGCCGCTCTGTTTCAAAGTAGATCCAGATCCCATTCTCTGCTGGCGGCAGGCTATCTACTCTGTGCACCGAAAACGTTGCGTCGCCATCAGGGCATTCGAAACGCGCATAATGCCTTTGCGAGTGCACGATGAGGTGTAAGCCTAGTAACGTATAAAAGCGAATAGAAGCTTCTACATCAAGCACGGGCACAGTTACCTGGTTCAGGTTCATGCAATAAAGTTATAGAGTGGGGAAGGAGTGTTATTTCTCCCTGTAGGCAATTGCAGTGAGTATCAGTAGTACAATGCACGCCCAGTTGGATAGAATGAACGTAAAGCCTACAAACATGGTATAGTAACCACTCAGCATACGATGCGTATAGTTCATAACCGCAGCGTTGCTCATTTGCTCGCCTTGTTGATTATGGATATACATCTCTGTGTCGATATCGACATGCACCAGCAGCATACGCACGAAGGCTACGCCGAGCAGTATCAGGCCAAACAGGTTGTATACGGGGTATTTCATCGTCGCGATAGCGGGCAGGGCATTATACAACTTAGGAAACATTGCAAACAGTATCGCCATGGTAACAAAACCAAGGCTCAGTAGTTTGCACAGCCTGCTTTTCTTCACCTGGCGAAAATCTTCTTCGCTCAGTGAGGCAAGTGTGCCATTGATAGCGGGGTTATGTTTTCGGATCTCTGCACCTATGACATTAACCAGGTAGTAGGCAAACACAAACGCCAGCAACGGCTGGCCAATAGCGGAATCAACTAGATACTTCATTTACGATATGGAAGTTAATAAAAAACTCCAAAAAATGACACGCCTGTTCGACGGATAGTAATAATTTAACTTTGAGCAGGGTGGATATGCAGTCTAACCGCCCGACCGGATAAGGCCTTTCTTCTTCAAATCCTCATATAGAGCATTGTATTTGTCTCGCGCAAGTGAGGCTTCCTTTTCCTTTCCGGCCCTGCGTAAATAGTTTATACTCTGCGTATAGAAGACTATCCGGTCGCGCCAAAAGTACTTTTCATTGAGCAGGGCCAGGTTTTCATTATAGGCCGTTTCAGCAGGTGCTAAGTTGTTAGCCGCCAGGCCAATTTCAATTGCGAGGTTATTCAGCTCAAACAATCTTGAACTGTCTTTAATACGCCAGTAGTTCCGGGCCATATCAATATACTTCATCGCGCTATCGTACTGCCCCCGGTATTGGTGAACGATGGCCAGGTTATGCCAGCTAACAACAACTCCATTCTCATAATTCCCGGCCCGGTACAGCGCTATGGCCGTGTCTATCGTTCGTTTGGCCTGTACACCGCGGTTTATCTTACCCTGGAGTAGCCCCAGGTATTTATACATATTAGCCATTTGAAGGGTGTCGTTCAGCTCTTTCCATGTTTCCAGTGCCTGCTCGGCGTAGGGAATTGCCTCGGCTATACTGAATTTCCCTTCGTCGTGTGCAAAGGCAAGATTTTGCAGCACTATAGCCCTGTTGGGCTTGTCGTTCAGTATAGTATAATAGCTTACCGCCTGGCGGAAATGATGAATGCTTTTGTCGGGATCGGGTATGAAGTAGTAGTCGCCTAATTTTTTATTTATCAAGGCCTGGGTAGCCATGTCGCCGGCAGCCAGTGTATCCGCTTTGTGTAATAAAGCGGCGTATTCGCTCTTGTTCTTTTTTGTTTCTGCCTGTTGTAGCAATTGTTTTACATGTGGCGACTGACCGTACGCCGCGTGGACTATGTGTAGAAGGGTTATTAACGTTATAAGTCGCACGATGTTTTTGTTTGTAATGAAAATACAAAAATCTGCTTAATATCAGTCTATTATGGAAGAGCTGGTGTTTTTGCCCAATAGCATTGATACTCAATGGCATCAATTTTTTGTTGTGTTCGCGGGACCTTAAAAATTTTCCTGCTTATGAAAAAATCTACTCAAACTTTTTTGAAAGGGCTTGCCGTTGCGTGCCTTGTAGCGATTGGTGGCAATGCCGGCGCTGCGAATTATGTCGCTACTACTACAGGGGCATGGACAAGCGGCTCTACCTGGCTTGGTGGCGTAGCTCCCTCTACAAACGTCACAAGTGATAATATTACAGTCAATGGGAGTGTGATCGTTTATCTCGATCAGAATGTGTCGATCAGCGGAACGTCAAGTCTTAATGTTATCGGTCAGCTGAATTCAACGGCCGGTCAGGATCTGTATGTGACCAACGGTGCGACCTTTACAGGCGCCGGATCGGTGAATGTGGATAGCCTCGTACTCGGCGGCACTTCTGCAGTGCTGGGCTCAACGGGCAGTATCAACGCGCGCGCATTGACGTCGCTGGGCCTGGCTGTAGCCAGTGGTGCGTCTATTACTGCAAGTGAATCTGTGAAGTTGGCTGCTGGCCTTTTGAATCTTACCAGTGGTACATTCACATTAAACAACAATGGTAAGGTATATGTTGCAGGTGGACAGGCCGGCGTTGGTGGTACTGCCATTGTGAACCTCAATACTTACGATGTACACTACATAGAAACAAGTGCGAACGCTGGTATTGAGCTCTATGCCAGTGGGGTAAGGAATGTATACATCGACGTACCTGCCGCCGATAGTGTTTTGCTAACAGCAAACTGGACACTCGACGATACATTGTGGCTTAACTCGGGAAAGTTTGTTCTGAATGGTAATAACGTAACGATAGGCGGAAATGGTACTGTCGGTGCTGGCGGGTCGGGCACTATTAGTTCTACCCAATCGTCCAGTATCCTTATTACCTCAAACAACAGCTTTTTGGGTAGCCTCAATTTTACTCCCAACGCAGATGTGGTGAACACGCTATTAATAAATTTCGCCAATAGCAATGCTACCGTAAAACTCGGTTCAGATCTGAATATATATACCAACCTGCTGTTGACAAATGGAAAGCTTGACCTTGATGGTAATTTCCTCGCGCTTGGCACAAGCGCTTCAGTGACAGGTGGATCTTCAGCAAGCTACGTGATCACCTCTGATGATGGCGGTATGAGCATGGATGTACCTGCAGGAACAACAGGTACTTTCATGGTAGGCACTGCGGCTAATTTTGCGCCGATCGCGGTAACGGCTAATCCGGGCAGTGCCGGCGGTGTTACCAGTGTTGGTGTAAATACAGGATTGCAATCGGGCATATTTGTTGGTACTGACCTGGCGCTCACACAACCTGTAGTAAATGCAACTTGGGTTGTAGCGACCGATGCAACTACAAATGTGAACATGAATATTGCTCCTATGTGGAGCCCGGCTATGGAGGTGAATGGTTTTAATCGTACAGAAGCCTTCGTTTCGGCTAATACAAACGGTACCTGGGATGTAATGCCTGCCGGCGCAGCCACGGCTTCAGGCAGCTTGTACACTATGACGCGTTCTAATGTAACCTCAGATATCGGCGCTTATTCGGTAATGGATAAAGATGCTGTGAACAGCGTGGAAGAGGTAAAAGCTGACAAGGGCTTTGTACTATATCCTAATCCCGTTGTTAATACGCTGTATTTTAAAATGGCTGCAAGCCTGAATGCGCCAATGCAGGTGAATATTTATGATCTCGCCGGTCACCTGGTGAAGACGGCTGTTGCTAATGCGTCGAATGGTGTATCTGTTGCAGACCTGCCTTCAGGCTTTTATACAGCACAATTCAACTCAGGCGATCATAAAGCCACCGAAAAGTTTGTGAAACAATAATAGTTATCATGGTTTATTAAGGTAAAAATAAAGAGCGACCTATCGAGGCCACTCTTTGGTTTTAAAAACAGAAATGGCAGTGGAAACTGCCATTTTCTTTCTTACTCCTTATATGTACCTCTGTTATGACCAAGGCTCCAGATTCAGGCGCAACACCGTCGAGTCTGCAGGGGTACGGCATATACCGCCCGCATAACTATCATAACTCACTGCCTGTACCGGAACCAGTACCTCTGTTGTTTTGTTAACGTTAACGTTCGTGAAAAGATCGGTTGCTTTTTTCAGCAAAGCGGCGAAGAAATTCAATTCTGATTTGTTCATGATCTTGTTCTTTTTCTACCCCAAAAATAGGGCGGATTATACTCAACAATTGTGACCCCGCTCACCCCGGAGTAGTGATGTTGCTCACCTTTTCTGCTGAGTATTGCTGTTGTTTTCTGATGGGCTTAACAGCTGTGTTAACTCATTCTTAAAAGGTTGGGGAATAATGACTTATGCCCAGCTGTGGCACTGTGTTTTTAGTATACTAGCGGACTAAAAAACAAGGTTATGCGTTTTAATCGTGAAAACCTGCAAGAGCGGGAGAAAGGTTTGGAACAGGAAACTAGGAAAGGAAATCAGGAATTGGAAAAAACAACAGTAACCCGTCCTGGTCAGGAAGAGCTTGAGTTGAGCGAGGTTTCAACTGAAGGTCTGCCTCAGAAAGAACAAGGCCAGCGTGAACAGACCACGGAAAAACGTGAGCTGGGCACAGAAAAGCAGCCGCTGAAGTAGGTTATAAATAGTGTGATTTCGATTATAATAGACGGGGCCCGTAGAAGGGCTCCGTCTATTTTTTTGTTCTTTGACAGATCCCTTTGTTGTTATCAATCAGTCAATACGGTTCACCTTCTAATGATCTCTTATTATTATTGGCAAAGCCGCTCAGGTTATGACATAAGTTTGTTGTTAACTTTACTATGTAGTCTTTTCGCAGCTATGTGTTAAAGGCTTGTAACTATTCCTTCACCACTTGAAAAACGACCCGTATGCAACACCCTCAGCAGCGTTGCTATCAAATACCGTCTTACGGTATCGCACCGATAGGTTCTATCCCAACATCAATCATCTCTTTTATTGCTACCGAACACGCACCTCCGATACCTCCGGGGGATAACCCATAGACTGGCGCTTAAAGCCAGACACATTAACGCGATTACATAATTACACAAGCTTAATGCTTACGCCTCGCCGAGGTATATGAGTCACATCTCACATCATCTCCACAGATAGGATAGCATGACGCTGATGATAAGGGATAAGAGAGCGAAATAAATCGTTTACATCTAAATGAAAACAAGATTATGCTCGACAAAGAAAGGCGCTATTACAATGAACATCGCCACAAACTCAGACAGATCTATCAAAACAAATTTCTGGTAGTAGTAGGGAAGAAGATCATTGGCATTTATGACACGCATGCCGATGCTTATGCCGATAGCCGCAAGGTATTTGATGTAGGTGCCTTCCTGATCTGCAACACCGCGTTACCCCACAGGATATAGACCGTAATCTATATTCAGACCCTTTTCTATTCTCTCACCCCAAAAAGGAAAAACGCCCTTGCTTTTGCGGGGGCGTTTGCGTATGGATCATACCAGCCAATGAAATACCGTTTTTTAACCCTTGACAAGAAGTGTTGCGCAGCAGTACTTTAGCTGGACACCGGGATAGGAGCCTACTCAACGCCGTTCACACACTAAATGAAAACACATATGCTTGACAGAGAAAGGCGCTATTACAACACGCGCCGGCGTAAACTGCAGAAAAAGTACCAATACAAATTTATTGTGCTGGTAGGACGAAAAATAGTAGGCGTGTATGATACACATGCAGAAGCCTTCGCCGATAGCCGCAAAACGTTTGAAACGGGTGCTTTCCTGATCTGTGATACTTCGGTGCCACACAGGATCTAGCGAGGAGTTTTGAACGGCGCAGCCGCTATGCTTGATGAATGCCCCCTGTTATGGGGGCTTTTTTTTGTTGCGTCGCGAATGCGGTTGTATCCAATCCTGTTCATAAGCCGTTAATAGACAGCACTATGTTTTTGTCTAACTTTATAGGAAATATACCTGCATCATGAACCTGGAATTACTAATGAAAAAAGCTGACCTGGAGGAAGCGATCAACACCGTTGAAAACAGTTACCAATCAAAACTGAAAGAAATAAAGCAGCAAGCCTGGAATAAAATAGTTGATGAATTCATGATGTACTTTGAACGGGTGCGTTTTGAAGTTACACTGACGGCCAACGGCGCGTCTGCAAAATATAAGACACAGGAAATAACCATAGCGCGCAGCTTTCGTGCCGCTGATAATGGCATACAGATCGGCGGTGCTATGACCGTTGACGGCAAAACCTTCCCGGTAAGGGCCATTCTTAAAAACAACTGGGTTTGTCCTATTGCGCCACCCAAAGATCAGGCCTTAAGCGATCTGTACCGGCTCGAAAAGGATTTTCTTTACAAAAGTGCGGTAAGCGAGGGTGGAGTCGCGTTTGCTATCGATATCACCCTTACTTCAAACGATGACTCCTTATCATCAAACAGCGGATCTGATTTCCAGCAGATATTGGACATGTTCTTTAGGTGATTAGATCCGGCGGATATTTTATCATCCCCCTTCGTACATTCGGTATACAAAAACAAAACTACCATGTCACACGAAACAGAAGCTACGCCCATCAGAACGCAGATGAATGAGATAATGGAAAAACTTCAGTCGCCCGATCTGCCGGAATCAGAGCGGAATCTATTGCTGATCCGCGCCCAGGGGCTGATGCAACAATACACCCTGCAATTAGAACTGGAGCGGCGAAAATTGGATGAATTTAATAAGTCGCTTCAGGGCATGATCCAAGGTATGTAGAACCCACGTACATTTTTATGAAACGCTAACATGGCATAACAAACGAGGCCCCGTAAAGGGCCTCGTTTATATTTAGAAAAGTTCCGGAAGGATATTATTTCCCCATCCACTTCATGTGCAGCGATCCTTCTGTTACATTCAGTACTACAGTCGAATCTTCGTATTTGCGCATTTTGCCGCTGAAGTCTGCTTTTACTTCCGTACCGTTATCCGATGTGATGTTGACCGTAACGGGTTCCAGGCCTTGCCAGTTAGTGTAAGTGCCTTGAGTGCCGCTACCCAGCGCCATCGTGGTCATCAGGCTGTCTCTGTACGTTTTAGGACCGGAGTATGCCATCTGGCTTACTACCAGCGCCATCTGCTGACCTTTGTAATTGATCATACCGCTAAACGAAGCACCGTTGTTGAGTGTATTGCAACTGATCGAGCTGCCCTCATACAACGTTCCATCTATCTTGGCCTTGAAGTAATAGGCTGGCGTAGCAGGTGTGGGGTCTTCTTTTTTACAAGCTGTAAACAATACAACTGAGGCGAGTGCAAGGAAGAGTGCGTTCTTCTTCATAGTTAGTTTTTGGTTTGTCGTCAAGATAATACAGCCGGCAGGTGAATGCAAATGCTGCGCAGGCCGATTATATTAGGCAGTCCGGCTTTAAAAGCTTACCTTCACTTACTTTCATTGGCCTTTTGCCTTCTCTGAGCCTCTTTTTTGTCCTCCAGTCAGTCTAGACCAACCGCCAATCGCATTTTTTAAATTCTGCTGTATTAGATATCTGGATGTTGCCTCCTGCACGCATTTACCTGCACAGTGTAAATCATACTTATGGAGAAAACGATCGTAGTGAAGTACAAGCCGTTTGGCGACGTGCAGGAATTACTAATACCAGTTTCTTACGAAACAGAAAATGACGATAATATACTGACAGTTCGCTGCAGGGTAGACCTGCCGGTTGTGCAGGTGCCCTGGTGGCTAAAGCCGCACAAGTTCGAGTTGCGCGCCGCTTTCGAAGGCAGCATTTATCAGTTGCTGTTGAACGAAACACGCAATGTGCACACGGTAGACGCAGCTTTGTTTATGGACCTGGCACAGGAAAAGATACTGGAAGTAGAAAAACGCAAAGGCACAAAGCTTGCAAACGCAGGGCGATGAATGTCGTTATAAAACCTGCAGATTTTTTCAAAAACAAAATACAGTGCAATAATGCATACATACACTTCAGAATACAATAAACAGATCAATAAGTTTCGCGAAGGCATTAAGCTGGTAAGAAAACGGCATGGCAACTTTTTCGACAACATGATAAACGGCCGCAGCATTTACGATCTGAAGGATATTAACTCCTATTTCGAGGTGCGTGTGGCCATGGGGCAAACCGTGCTGGAGTTTCGCCCAAACAGCGGACTGCCAGACAAGATACGCGACGAGATCAGCACGCATTTTTACAGCGTTTGGCCCAACACGGTAGAAGCAAACAATTAATCATTAACAGCGAACAATGACATTCGATACGGAAATAGCATTTTACAAAGCCAACCGAAAAGAGTTTGTAAAACAATACGAGAACAAGTTCCTGGTAATAAAAGGCGAAGCGTTGCTGGGTGTGTACGACACCCGGTCCCAGGCGCACGATGCCACGCTGCTCAGCCACGAGGCTGGCAGCTTTATCATCGAGCGTCCTACGAACATCATCAGGAACTAATATAAGGGACCACGACAGATGGTTATGCCATAGTGCCGGGAGGAGACTCCCGGCGCTGTTATTTTTGGTCGGTCTTACTGTGTCCGGGCGGGGAAAAATGCGCTGCACTGCGTAATTTTGCCCCGTTATGGCAATGAAACAGATCGACTGCGCTAAGAACCTGGACAATATAGATACTACCGACCTCCTTTCCGCCTGGGGATGGCGCATCGATGAGCTCGATTCCATCGTGCTGGTGACGCTTTTGGGTGATGTATTTCTACTGGGCGACGATGGAGCGATTTACTGGCTGCAAACCGACAGCGGCGACCTGACCGCGGTTGCCGACAGCATGAAAGAGTTCAATGAAATGCTGGATGATGAAGAGACGTTTGAGGAGTGGTTCCTGACACCGGTGCTGGAAGTGCTCCTGGACGCAGGCAAAACACTAAAGGAAAATGAGGTGTACAGTTATAAGGTTCTTCCTGTTTTAGGCGGCGATTATACTGTTGACAATATTGAACCTGTCGATATTCGCGTTCATTTTGACACAACGGGGCAAATATGCGAGCAAATACAAGATCTGCCTGATGGAACAGAGGTTGATATCAATGTAAAGTAATGCTACCCGCTGGTAGTGATACCGCGGTTGGGCCAACGTAGTAGGAGACTGCTATTATGAAGCCGCCGGGCTGTTGTACAGTTTGTGCTTAATGCCCCATTTATGCAGGCGGTGTATAACCGAAACACGCAATACTCCCATGCCATATTTCATGCTGCGGCTAAAGTTGATGCTGGAAGCTTCTTCAAAATACTTAGTTGGACAGGTCACTTCGCCTATTTCAAAGCCACGCATAAATATCTGGGAAAGCATCTCGTTGTCAAAAACGAAATCGTCGCTATTATAGGTGAAGTCGATAGCCTTGATGACCTCGGCCGAAAAAGCCCGGTATCCTGTATGGTACTCGCTCAGTTTCTGTCCGATCATAATATTTTCGAACAGGGTAAGAAAGCGGTTGCATATGTATTTATAAAGCGGCATGCCTCCTTTCAGCGCACCATTGCCCAATATCCTGGAACCAAGTGACACCGGGTAAACATCATAAGCAATGACGGCAGACATGGCGTGAATGAGCTTTGGCGTGTATTGGTAGTCGGGGTGCAGCATCACCACGATGTCGGCGCCAAGTTCCAGCGCCTTTTTATAGCAGCTTTTCTGGTTACCACCATAACCCTTATTTACCTCATGCTTCACAATATGTTTGATACCCAGGCGCGCAGCTTCTGCCACGGTGTCGTCTGGGCTATTGTCATCTACCAGTACCACGTCATCCACTATGTCAAATGGTATTTCATTATATGTACGTTCCAGGGTAAGCGCTGCTTTGTAAGCTGGCAGTACTACAACTATTTTTTTTTGATTCAACATATTGGAATAATTGCCGGTATGAGCGATGTTGTGGGGATAGGATCCCTGCTTTATTTTTGCGGTGCGAAGATAGCTAAAATCCCGGAACCATGTGGCCTGTGGCCGCATTCCGCAAACTCGTTCTCTATGACACAACCCAGGTCCGTAATATATAATGTCGTGCTGTTTGTTTTGTGTGCAGCCAGTTTTTATGTCAATTATAAAGCCTGTTATCCGGGCTTTATGTCGTATGATTCACTTATCCAGTATGGCGAAGTTGTAAGTAATGAATACACTACCTGGCATCCACCGGTCATGGCCTGGGTATGGCACCAGCTTTATCGTTTCTGGCCCGGGCCGCAGGCCATGTTGGCGCTGCAGCTATCGTTCTTGTGGGGCAGCTGCTACTTATTCGCTATCTCGTTTCGAAATTTCCTGTGGGGCATTCTGCTTGTGGCCTTTTTTGCATGGGCTCCGTTTATCCACAATTTTGCGGGCTGGCTGGTCAAAGATAGCCAGATGGCGCTTGCGTGGTTGCTGGCTTGTGCCATCATGTTCAAAGGGGCAACAAGCAGCGATAGAAAGATAGGGTGGGTTGCGGCGACTATCGCGGCGCTGCTTATTGTTTACGGAACATGGCTGCGGTACAATGCTGTCGTCGCTTTGCCGCCGCTATGCATTTTGTGGGCATTGCTGGCATTCCGTGGTCGCACACGGGGAGTGAAGATCGCTGCAGCTGTTGGGTTGCTCCTGGTCACCGTTTTCGGGCAGGGGTTCTTTAACAATGTGTTGTTGCACGCCCGCAAAGACAATACCGACTTCCAGATATATTTTCACGACCTGGCTGGCGTCTACGTGCGTACCGGTAAAGATTTTTTCCCGCCATTGGTCTCAAAAAATCCCAAGTTCGATACGGCCTTTATTAAATCACACTACAGCGCTATCAACGTTACCAAGGTGTTGTGGAACGACGAAGGCAAAGTGGTAGTGGACCCAAATGCTGAAGTACGCGATGCATTGCGCAAATCCTGGCTCAGGATGGTGGTCAAAGACCCGGTTGACTACCTGGCGCTGCGTTGGGATATTTATCTGCATTTTCTGGGCCTGAGAAAAGGTGAACCCAGCCAGTATTTCTTTGTGTGGATCGTCAACAATGACTATGGCTTCGCGCTCAAAGAATCCTTCTTGTTGAACAAATATGTTGACAGGCTCTGGAACAAAGAGAACGCTATCTACTTCCAGGTCTGGTTCTGGATACTGCTGAATGCGCTGCTGTTTCCGCTGGTGTTACTGATACGGAACCGGCTCATGCGGCTGGTGTTCCTCTGCTTTGCAGCCTGCGGATTCTTATACACAGCACCCCAGTTTATGCTGGCCAATACCGTGCGCGATTTCCGTTACATATACTGGGCCTGCTTTGCGTGTATCATATCGCTGCTGGTGCTCATTGCCGACCGCTGGCTGATGCGATCCCAAAAACTGCGTTAGCACATGTCAGCTTTAAAGGAACAATTATACCAGCAGTGCTGCGACTATGTAAGCAAAAAGGAGGCAGACATAAAAAAGTTGATAGCCGATGCCCAGGAATCCTCCGCCAACGAGACAAAAAGCAGCGCAGGCGATAAATACGAGACCACGCGAGAGGTGTTGCAACAGGAAATAAACCTGAACCTGTCAAGGCTCAATGAATTGAATAAGCTAAAAACAGTACTGGGCCATATTTCGCCCACACAAACCAGCCTTGCCATTTCGCCTGGCTCGGTGGTGTACACCAGTAACGGGAACTTTTATATATCCATAAGTGCCGGAAAGATCGAAGCCGGTGGGACGAGCTTTTATGCCGTATCTTCTTCTTCACCTATAGCGTCAAAGATGCTAGGTCAACAGGCCGGATATTCGTTCGATATGAACGGCAAGAGGTTTGAAATAAAGGCCGTGGGCTAGCTTCAACTACATCAAGGAAAAAAACTGTCCTGAGTTGCAAACTCAGGATAGCGAGGTTATCAGTTCCCTGAATCAAACCTCACATTCACTAGATGAAAGTCGCATTTCGCAAAATGCAGACCTGTCACTGTTGCACCAATGCTATCTTGCCGGCCTTATCAACACATTATGAAACAAAAGATTATTTTATTTGCAGTATCTGCATTGGTTGCTACGAAAATGCAAGCACAGCAACTTACTTTTGGCGTGTCTGGGAATGCTTACCAACATGGCATCGGCGTTTACAATATGGTGCCCGGTCCTTACACTAGCGGTTATACAGCCGGAGCTGCATGGAGCCATGTCACCCTTGATTTTACGCACAGGTTTGTAGTCGATTTTAAAGCGATGATACAACCCAGAGGACTAAACCTTCCGGAAGACGTTGCGGATGGCTTTGTGATGGTTTTTGGTAGTCACATCAATACTACTACTGGTGGCACCCTTGGAGGCGTCACTGGTAATGATATGGGATATTATTCTCCTGTACCTGGAACTTCGCTGGATCTTGAGAGTAATTCAATAGGTGTCGAATTTGATTTTGACAATGATGGTCCCGCGATGGAGGATGCCGATCCGAATTTGTCCAATCCTCATGTGATGATCACAAGAAATGCAGACGTGCATAACGTATTGATGCAGCCGGTATTTCCTGGTTTTGTTAAAGCTAAAGCTGACTTTCCGAATGGTGGCGCATTCTATGATGCGACTAAACATAAATACCGTGTGGAATGGGATTGTGCGGACCAGCTGTTAAGTGTCTACCAAGATGGTATACAAGTAGTATTTACGACGTTCGATCCCAGTGTTGAATTTACGAATCCTGCGGCGGTAAAGTGGGGGTTTACTGCGGCGAGGGGTGATTTAAACCCAACAGCAACTCCGGGGGGCGCCCAGATCACTATTTGGAATCCAGTAATTCAACAAAGTCAGGTATGTAATGGCTGCAATGCATCTCTCAGCTTGGATTTCGCAAGCTACTATTGTGACTATACAAATAACACTTACCAGGTTGGAATAAACTACAATTGGATCCCGCTTCCAGGTTACATAATGAATTCTGTGGGTATTGAGTTTGGTGATGGTAGCAAGTATTCAACTAACACTCAAACTGGCTTTTCGCCAATAACCCACACTTATGCCACTCATGGATGGTATAATTTGAAGTTGAACGCTAATAGCCTAAATCAGACCACAGGTGAACAATGTAATGAACCAATTGATGTTTATTTTTGGCGCCCCGATTGTACGGCGCTGCACCAATTTCCTGATGAAGAAGTGGGATGGTTGGATATTGCACCAAAATTCTCAAACACCCAAGACGGCACCACCAATACCGCTGCCTCGAGTGCAAGTATGACCACTCTATACAATGATAATATTAAGTTATATCCCAATCCGTCAACTGGCGATATGAAGATAGAACTGTCTAACTCGTTCATCGAAATTAACGTTACCGATATGATGGGTAGAACAGTATTTGACGAATCCTACAGTAGTATTACCTCGAAGACGATTGATCTCAACAGGTTGCCAAACGGCATATATTTAATAAGTGTTACAGCTTCTGATGGTAAAGAATACAAAGAAAAGATACAATTAAACAAATAGAATTGCAGTTTTACAACCGCCCTCAAGAGGGCGGTTTTTTTTTTATCTGAGTTGAAAAATGCGCTTTGTTAAATCATAACTGCATTTCGCAGGATCAGAACGCTAATTCATGAAGTTTGTGCGTAGGCCGAGCCAGCATGTAATAAATTGCGTGCTAACGCTTTAAACACTCTATGAAAAGAAAATTTTTTGCGGCTGCTGCATGTACCATGTTAGCGGCAACAATGCAGGCTCAACCACTTAACAACGCCCTCCTTACCTCGGGAAGTGCTACTGGCTGGATCAATGGACACATTAATATGGTGCCAGGCCCTTACAACAACAATTACGTGGTGGGTGCAGCGTGGAGCCAGATCACCGTCGATTTTACGAAAAGTTTTAAGATCGATTTTAAAGCTATGATTCAACCGAGAGGACTAAATCTTGGAGAAGATGTTAACGACGGTTTTGTGGTGGTATTTGGCAGCAATATCAATAATACTATGGGGGGCACTACAGGTGGTGTTACTGGCAACGACATGGGATATTATTCCCCTGTGCCGGGTACGTCGCCAGATCTGGAAAGCAATTCGATCGGTGTCGAGTTTGACTTTGATGCTGATTATGATAATAGTACGCCACCGCAACTGGTGATGAACGATATCAATCAGGCCCACGTAATGATCGCGCGGAACGCTGATTTCAATAACGTATTGCAGCAGCCTATATTTGGCGTTTTTCCCCCAGCAAGAGCCATTTTGCCTAATGGGTCAGCATTGTATGACGCTAAAAAGCATGACTACCGAATTGAATGGAGCTGTGATATTCAGCATTTAACCATTTACCAGGATGGTCAGTACGTGGTAAACGCTACCTTTAATCCTACTCTCGAATTTACAAACCCGGCGGCGGTGAAATGGGGTTTTACAGCTGCAAGGGATAATATTACCAATGCCCCCGGAGATCCAATCTTAGGTGCTGGTACCCAAATCACTATCTGGAATTGGGTGGTGCAGCAAAGTAACCAGTGCTTATCTTGTATCACGCAGTCGGCTGATTTGGATTTTTCTGCTACTGTAGATTGCGATAACCCTACTAACAAATGTATCGTGAAGATAACACCATCGTGGCAGTTAGCGCCAGGCTATATCTGGCAAAACACCCGCATTGACCTAGGCGATGGTACACCGTGGTTTTTACTAACGCCACTAAATATAGCATCTCCGACGACATTTTCACACACCTATGTCAATCCCGGGACTTATACCATAACTATGCGCGCTAACGCTGCATATCCCATAGAAGGAACAGACCCCGAATGTGATGAAATTATTACAGTCACTTTTTACCGACCTGATTGTGCATTTATGGTTGCCAATGACGAATGGCATTCTGGCTGGTCTGATGCGCAGCAGAAGATGACCGACGGTAATGAGATATACAATGAAGAAAATCAATTTTCGGATATGGTTGATTTGAAAAACGAGATACTGTTGTATCCGAACCCTACAAATGGGAAACTGAAAATAGAAACACGGCAACCATCCCGCGCAATTGTAATTGCCGATGTGACGGGGCGAACTGTATTTGGCGAAACCTACAAAGAAGCTAACTCGAGGACCGTTGATATGTCGACTTTCCCTGATGGTTTATACCTGGTCACCGTTACAGGCTCCGATGGAAAGCAATATAAGGATAAGATACAGTTAAGCAAGTAACAACTTGATTATATAAAAAGCCGCTCCTGGAGCGGCTTTTTATATAATCTATTCTATAATTTAATTTTATTTATTGGTATATTTTGCGTAAATTTGTAATAATAAAACCTCGTCATTGCGAGGAACGAAGCAACCACCATGCCCTATTACAAAGCCCAGCACGAGGTATTTATCCGTGCCGTCATCCGCCATGGAGACCAGCACGGCCTATATCCAGGCATATCCCAAAGCAAAGAAAGAATGCGCTTATACCGCAGCCATCCGGCTGGCGAGACAACTACATATTAAAGAGCGCATAGCCGCCGCCATGGTGCAGCACGCACAGCAAGAACACCAAAGAGCGCAGGAGCGCGAAGAGCACAAGCGCAGGATGGCGGAAGAAGACACCCTGCAGAAACGTATCTGGCTAGCCAGGGTAGTGAGGGGACAAGTAATGAAGCAGCGGTACATGCAGTTCCGCGGCCGCACCATCCTCGTCCACGAAACCCTCAACCCGTTCATCATCCTCCGCGCCATAGAGCTCGACACCAGGTACGAATACGGCACCAATCCTAAGTCCATTCTCGACCGTCAGTTCGCCCGGCTGTATGAGCGCGCTATGCGGCCTGTGGGGCTTGCACTCATTAACCGGACATCCCCCCGTTGCAGCAGAGCTGTAACGGCCCCCTTCCAAGGGGGCATGGGAATAACCGGAAAAAACACCCAAAACGCCTCGAAAAAACTAACAACCGAGCGTAGCGAGCTCGTGAGAACCGCTAAAAAAGATATAAAAAAGCGAACAAATTCGAAGCGAATCATGCGCCCGGCAATGCATGTGGCCAGTAACATTCCGGTGGTTTGTAACAACATAAAAGGACGCCCGGTTTGTACCTCAGCTGCGGTCATGCATCGGGCTGAAACCCATGTTGTCATTTTGAGCGAAGTGGAGTGTAGCTCACCCTCCGCTGTCATTCTGAGCGAAGTGGAGAGTAGCGAAACGCAGCGAAGAATCTGCCTAATCGGAGACACCGCTACATCCCGGCAGATTCTTCGCTGTGCTCAGAATGACAGCCTTGATTGTGCAACCAGCGACACCACCGCATCCGAACAGATTCTTCGCTGTGCTCAGAATGACAGCCTTGATGGGAATGAAGGTCTTGATGGGACAACTAGCGACACCGCTGAATCCAGGCAGATTACCTTCGGTGAGAGAGTTCTTCGCTGTGCTCAGAATGACAGCTTTGGTGGGCGTTCAGAAAACGGCATTAGCAGTATGGCGTGAAGAAAATCACTTGAACGCAGTGGCCGCAGTTAAAATTTTCAGTAGAGAAGTAAAGCCGGGGTATAGAAATGATGAAAGCAATTCATAAAGCGACAGTAAGCTTTTTTAACTGCAATGGAGTGAAAGAGATTTTTAGCCAATACTGCGTAAGCCTTGATCTTTCTTTGCTTCTTTCTTTGTATCAAGACAAAGAAAGAAGGGATGAATGAAGCGGCAACGCAACAACAAGCAACACCGCAGCACTTCGGGAGATTCTTCGCGATGCTCAGAATGACAGCAATAACGCACACGGCACAGTTCTTTAACCATGACAAAAACAAAACACACTAACTTTATACAATGACCAATACCAACGAACTCCGCTTTGCAGTCCTCATCGACGCCGACAACGTGCCCTCGGGCAACCTGAAGGAGATGATGGAGGAGATAGCGAAATACGGTATCCCCACCTTCAAGCGCATATACGCCGACTGGACCAAACCCCACGTGGCCCGCTGGAAGGACCTGCTGCTGGAGCACGGCATCACCCCCATACAACAATACAGCTATACCACCGGCAAGAACGCCACCGACAGCGCCATGATCATTGACGCTATGGATATACTCTACAGCGGCCGTGTAGACGGCTTCTGCATCATCAGCAGCGACAGCGACTTTACCCGCCTTGCACTGCGCCTGCGCGAAGCAGGTATGAAAGTGATAGGCATGGGGCAGAAGAAGACCCCGGCACCCTTTATAGCCGCCTGCGACAAGTTTGTGTACATAGAGATACTGAAACGCCGCAGCGAGAAACCCCAGCAAGACCTGGTGGTTGTAGGCACTGCCCAGCCAAAGCGAAAAACGGAGCAGCCACATCGCGAAGAAGCTGAGGAGGCAGACATCATCCGCAAGGTAGACCAGGTGGTAATAGACCTTATATCCTCAACCATAGTAGACGTAGCCGGCGAGGACGGCTGGGCCTACCTCGGCGATGTGGGCAACCTGCTGGCCAAAAAACAGCCCGATTTCGATGCCCGTAACTATGGCTTTAAAAAGCTGGTATTACTTATTAAAAGTATAGATGCGTTTGAGATAGACGAGCGTGCTTCAGACAAAGGCAGCCGCAACCTCAGGCATGTATACATCCGGCTGAAACCCGCGCCAGCAAAGCCTAAGCCCAGGCGTGGCGGGCGTAAAAAGAAGGAGGAACAATAGGGTTTCTTTAAGGTTTCTCTTCGTAACTTTAAGTAAACACCGGTACGACCATGAAGAAATTATACTTATCTATATTGTTAATGTCGGGCGGCTTATTTGCCATGGCCCAATCGGACAGCAAGCCGCAGGCCTCAGATATTCCTTATTCTGCTATTACGGAAGTAGCCATCGCCCCCAACCCCGCAAAGGATCATATAATGGTATCGCTGCCCCTGCCGGCCAGTGGCGCCAGCGACATCGTTGTCCAGGACATGCTGGGTCGTCGTTTGGGCGTGTACCACACCACCAGCCAGGAGACAAAGCTAAACATCTCCCAGTGGCACGAAGGGGTGTACCTGCTCTCTGCCAATACCAAAGACGGAATGGTCACCAAGCGCTTCATAAAAGCGAACTAATAAAAAAAACTAAAGGCTGCCAATTGGCAGCCTTTATATATATAGTTCTTAATGTAACTACTATGGGAAGATACCCAGTTCTTCGTAAGCAACGCCCACTTTGTTGATGGCAACGATGAAGGCAGCAGTACGCATATCCGTTAAGTTGTGTTGCATCATTGCTTCGCGGATCTCGTGGAAAGAACCGATCATGGTATCTTCAAGGCCAGAGTAAACCAGGTCAACCTCGTCCGGTCCGTGCAGCAGCTGGCGACGTTCGATGTCGGTTACCGATTTGCCGGTCAGGCTTTCAACTGTAGCCAGGATAGAATTGTTCTGGTTTTCGCTGAAGCGTTTGTCCATACGGCCGAAACGTACGTGGCTCAGGTTTTTCAGCCACTCGAAGTATGATACGGTAACACCACCTGCGTTCAGGTACATGTCCGGAATGATGATAGCGCCTTTAGCCAGCAGTACTTCGTCAGCTTCAGGAGTCAGTGGTCCGTTAGCACCTTCACCGATGATCTTAGCTTTGATACGATCAGCGTTAGAAGAGTTGATAACGTTCTCAAGCGCAGCAGGGATCAGGATATCGCAATCTTGTTCCAGCGTTTCGAGGCTGTTCTTGATATCGGTAGCACCAGGGAAGCCAAGGATAGAACCTGTAGCCTTACGGTGAGCAACTACTTTCTCCAGGTCAAGACCTTTAGGATCGTAGATACCGCCTTCGTATTCTGCCAGGCCTACGATGATAGCACCACCTTCGTAGAAGAATTTAGCAGCGTGGTAACCTACGTTACCCAGGCCCTGTACGATAACGCGTTTGCCGGCAATACCAGGAGTCAGACCCACGCGCTTCATGTCGTCGGCAACGTTACATTGCTCGCGAACACCGTAGAATACGCCAAGACCTGTAGCTTCAGTACGGCCACGAACACCGCCCTGGCTAACTGGTTTACCAGTTACGCAACCAAGTGCGTTCACATCGCCTGGTTTCAGCGAAGCGTATGTATCAGCGATCCAGCTCATTTCGCGAGCGCCTGTACCATAGTCTGGTGCAGGTACGTCGATGCCGGCGCCTATGAAGTTCTTCTTAACGAGTTCTGAAGCATAACGGCGGGTGATCTTTTCCAGTTCGAACGGAGTGTAGTTCTTAGGGTTGATCTTGATACCGCCTTTAGCACCACCAAATGGTACGTTTACGATAGCGCATTTGTAGGTCATCAGGGCAGCAAGCGCCATCACTTCGTCCTGGTTAACATCCATGCTATAACGGATACCACCTTTACAAGGCAGTTTGTGGTGCGAGTGCTGTACGCGGAATGCTTCAATTACTTCTACCTTGTCGCCAATGCGCACAGGGAATTTCATTTGGTATATAGAGTTGCAGGCTTTGATCTGCTCCAGTATACCTTTTTCGAAACGAGTGTAAGTAGAGGCCTTGTCGAAGTTACGTTCAACGCCCTGGAAGAAGCTGTAGTGTTGTGCTTTAGCAGCCTTGGCAGTTGCTGTTTCTACCATAATGAGTTTAAATTAAAGAATAGGAATTTGATTAACTGTTTTTCTCAATCTTCGTGATCTTTCGGTCGAGGCGCACAAGGTACGCAACGATCCCGGCAAAGATAGTGGCTAATACTAAAACCACAACGTATATTTTGCCGTTCGAGCGCATTGCATCAGCCATTTCCGGTTGAGTTTCTTGAGCTTGTGCAAACGCTGCAATAAAGAGTAATATGAACGATAAAGCTGCTTTACGCATTACTATTTGTTTGTTGTGTGAAAGTCGTTGTCGCGCTTATGTGTTATCAGGTGCAGACGAATAGAAAGGGTAGTCATCCACAGTCCCACCAGGAACCAGCCGATAACGGCAGGGTAGAACACCATACGCATCTTACTGTCCAGGTCGTAGCTGTTGAAGCCGGGGTTGCCACCATTGCCGGGGTGCAGCGAGTCAACCATGCGTGGCAGTATCCACAGCAGCGGTATCATCAGGGCATAGGCAAAGACATTGTATACGGAGCTGAGTCTTGCACGTTTCTCTTCGTCCTTCATACCGCCGCGCAGTATCAGGTAGGCGAAGTAGATGAGCATGCAGATGGCGGTGCCAAGTTGTTTGGGATCGTTGCTCCAGGGTTCCCCCCAGCTGTAGTTGGCCCATTCCATACCAGTAAGCATACCGAGTATGCTAAACAGGATTCCGACCTTGGTAAACTCTGCAGAGTAGATGTCGTGTTCGAGGTTGCCGCTACGCAGGTATTTCACTGCATATACTACCGCGCAGGTAAAGAGCAGTATCATACCAAACCACATAGGTACGTGGAAGTATAAGTTGCGGATGGTCTCGTTGATAATATGCTGCCTCGGTACGGGCATGAGAAGGCCGCCTATCACTGCGTAGGCAACCAATATAACGCTAAGAACTTTCCACCAGGAACGGCGCATGAGGTCTTAAAAAATTTTGGCAAAGGTAGGTGGAATGGGTCAATATCTCAACCAAACAAAACTGAATGCGGATTATATGACGATGACATGCATCATTCCTGCCACAGGAACGGGAATAGTATTATTCCTAAAGCAACCACCAGGAGGTCGAGTAGTAATAATACCATAGCAAGATTTCCCCAGCCGGTCTGGTACACGGGAGCAATGGCTTTTATTGCCAGCTGGCTCAGCATCATCAGCATCGGCGTCACTAACGGAAAACCTAGTATGGCCATAAGTGCGGCATTCTGATTAGCGCGTGCTGCGATAGCAGATAAAAAAGTAAATACAACTGAAAGACTGATGCTTCCGATGGCTGTGATGAGCACAAACAGTCCTGTTTGTATAATAGGATTCCCCAATAGGGTATTAAACAACAGAAGGCTCACAAGGCTCATTGCTAATAGCAGTATTGTACTATATATCATCTTTGCCATCATGAATGTTGACGGCTTAACTATGGTGAAGTAGTAGCGGAAGCGCGCTTGTGGTTCTTGTAGAAAACTTTTGGCGACAGCGTTGGTTGCTACGAAGAGTTGTGTGATCCAGAACAACGCATTCCAAACACGTGTTTCTGGTTGGCCGCTCATGGTGTACACGACGAAAACAGTGCAACCAACGTATAGCAACACACCAAATAGTGTATGTTTTTGACGCCACTCAATAAGAATATCCTTGCGAATTAGAGAAAGTAAATTGCCCTGAAACATGCGACAGCAAAGGTATACACAAATGCTTAAGACAAATAACAGAAATTTTTTTTTAAAACAGTGCTTGGAAATAATGTTTCCCGCTCTATCTTTGCGGTCACAAAGTTCTTAACACACAAGCGGAAGTAGCTCAGTTGGTAGAGCATCACCTTGCCAAGGTGAGGGTCGCGGGTTCGAGTCTCGTCTTCCGCTCTTTGAAAATTCCAAACCATTTCGGTTTGGAATTTTTTGTTTAAGCTTGTTTAGGCTAACTTGCCTAAGGCGCCCTGGTGGCGGAACTGGTAGACGCGCAGGACTTAAAATCCTGTTTGCCGCAAGGCGAGTACGGGTTCGATTCCCGTCTGGGGCACACCTCACAACCTCTTACGAATTGTAAGAGGTTTGTCATTTATACAAATCACCCAAACCGCTGAAAACATTGCCACGTCTTATTTTCAGAATATTTGTCATGAAAAAGGTAATATAAAAAATAAAACTTCTGTGACAAAATTCTTTGCAATTTCTTAACAGGAATCTCTATCTTTGAAACCACAGTTTTTCAATTGATTTTTCAATAATTAAAAAATGGTAAAAAAAGCTATTTTATTATTATCTGCACTAGCCGGTCTAAACGGCGCGGCTAATGCGCAAAAGTGTGCCACTGATGAGTATCAGCGGGATCTCATTAAACTCAATCCCAAAGTAGCCGAGGTTCAGCAAGCTCTGGAGATGTACCTGAAAGGTGCGAATCTCAAAACAACGGCATCTTCTTACAAAGCGTTCCAGGATTCGATCTACGCCGCTGAAACTGCTACAAGGCTTTATGTCCCTGTTGTTGTACACGTGATACACGACTACGGTACAGAGTACGTATCAGACAACGAGATCTTTACCATGATCAAAGAACTGAATCAGGTTTACAATGCTCAAAATGACCTTTCTGCTGTAATAGCTCCTTTTAAACAATACATTGGTAAAGCAAATATCGAATTCCGTCTTGCACAGAAAGATCCCCTGGGTAATCGTACAAACGGGATCACTCGCCGTCAGTCTTACCTGAGACTTGGTGGTGACGATCAGGCGAAATTTGACCAATGGTCACCAGAAAGGTACCTGAATATTTGGCTGATCAATGTTATCGGCAGAGGTGTAGCCGGAGGTACGGTACTGGCGTACGCTACATTACCTTCAGGTGCTGCGAGCTTCCCTTATAACGATGGTGTTATTTCTCGCGCTGACAGGATCACAAACGATATGACAATTCCACACGAAGTAGGTCACTATCTCAACCTGTTGCACGTATGGAACAGCAGCCAGGTCGATGTTGGTCAGGCTTGCGGCGATGACGAGGTAGATGATACGCCGCCTACAAAAGGCCACTTCAGTACTTGTCCTCTGAACGATACAGAATGTGCAAGCAATTACTACAAAGTATATCCTTATGCTGCTAACGGTGGTCCGGTGGTTAATGATACAATCGACTACCCAGATACTGCCAACGTTCAAAATATAATGGACTACAGTAACTGTACTAACATGTTCAGTAAGCTCCAGGTGATGCGCATGCGTACAACCCTCAAAAGCCCGGTGGCAAAGAGGGATCAGCTTGTAACTCCTTTGACACACAGCGCAACTGGTATTTTCGATCCTCAGGATATTCCGCCAGTTGCAGAATTTTCTGTTGAAAAACTGACAGTTCCATTTGCTGCTGAAAGGACATATTATATGTGTGAAGATCAGCCTGCAACTTCAACTTTTGTATTCAAGAACAGGAGCTGGAGAGATACGGTAACAAGTGTTAACTGGGAATTTTCAAATGGCGGTGGTTCTGTTAGCCAGAATGCCAACCAGCTTAGCAATAATGTAAGCGTTGTGTTTACTGAGCCAGGATGGGCGACAGTAAAGCTGACTGCTACAAGTAATGCAGGTGCGACTACTGTAGAAACTAAGTCTGTATATGTTGCTAACCGCGACTACACTGTTCCTGCCGGCTATTACCAGGAGTTCAACCAGAACGAATACGATCAATGGCCTTCATTCAACTACTATAACAATGCTACAAAATGGGAAGTTGATAACAATGCAGGTTTTCATGATAAGACTTGTATGGTTTACCGCGGTTACGACCCACGTACAAGCCCTCAATGGTATGTAGGTATGCACAAGGGCGACTATGATGATTTCTTTACTCCTGCATACGATCTGTCGGGTATGACTAGCGGCGATTGCAACATCAACTTCATGACTTCAGGTGCGTTCCGTACCAGCTTCTCAGATTTCATGAAAGATACGCTGGAGCTGGCTTATTCAACTGACTGTGGCGCAACATGGCGTAAATTCGACAGGTTGACGAAAGCTGACTTGGCTAATAAAGGTACTTATAGCGGTAAATATGCACCACTTTGGCAAGGTGACTGGGCACTGCAAAGCAGGAATATCCCGGCAGCTGCAAGGACTTCTAAAACATTCTTCCGCTTCCGTTACATTCCAAGCGTTGATGAAACTGCAAATACAAACGTGTTCATCGGTACCAGCAACAACTTCTACCTTGATCGTATCAACGTGAGCAACTTCCCGCTGGGTCTGAACACAGTGATGAGCGACAATAAGAACGTTGCAGTGGCTCCGAACCCAACCAATGGTAACTCATTCGTTGTTGTACAAGCTAACGGTAGCGATAATGCTACAGTTCAGGTTACAGATCTTACAGGTCGTGTTGTTTACCGTGTACAGCAGCAAATGTCAGCCGGTGCTAACCGTATCGAGATCCCTGCAACAGCTATCGCTGTGAAAGGTGTTTACATGGTACAGGTTGTAACTGGTGGCCAAACACACACTGAAAAACTGGTTTCTTACTAATAGCTTTTTTGCTCGATACACAATGCCTCCGCAAAACGGAGGCATTGTTGTTTTAATCGCTTTGGTAATTATCTTTTTTTTGTGTTCTTTAGTCCGATTTAGCTTTTATTTTTGTTACAAATTCCAGCAATGACCGATTCAAAGATTGTATCGTTGAGAAACGCTAACATTTATCAAGGTAAGGCACTGATACTGGGTGACGTAAATTTCGAAGTGAACAGTTCGGAGTTTGTTTATCTAATCGGTAAAACTGGTAGCGGTAAATCCAGTCTGTTGAAGACGTTATATGGTGATCTGTATTTGACCGATGGCGAGGGGCAGGTAGCGGGCTTTGATTTGAAGCAATTGAAATGGCAGACTGTACCATTGCTGCGTCGCAACCTGGGTATCGTTTTCCAGGACTTCCGCCTGCTTACAGACAGGAATGTTTACGACAACCTGGAGTTTGTGCTAAAGGCTACTGGCTGGAAGGACAAAGCGCTGATGAAGGAAAAGATCGAAAATGTATTGGCTAAAGTAGGCTTGAAAAATAAGGGAGATAAGATGCCTTACGAAATGTCTGGCGGGGAGCAGCAGCGTGTGGATATTGCACGTGCTCTGCTCAACAATCCCAAGTTGATACTTGCAGATGAGCCTACCGGTAACCTCGACCCAGATACAACAGAAGAGATAATGCAGCTGCTTTTCAACATCTGCCGTGATTACCATACTGCATTCATAATGGCTACCCACGATTATTCTATCATCCAGAAGTTTCCTGCAAGGGTAGTTCGTATAGAACAGGGAGCAGTTAAGGAAATATCTGCAGCAGGTATTGATTAATTACCACTTACGGTTTTGTACAAGTGTTTGCCAAGACTGTAAGTGTAAAGGAATGGCAGCATTGGTAAAAATAGTGGGTTAAGTCGCACAAGGCGTCTGAATGCACGTAATTCACCTTTGCGCATTTCCCACTTGTTCTCGCTGATACCCCCTTCTGATAATACTGGTCGGCCTATTTGTGTAAGTGGTATGTCTATGAAATATGCTTTGTGCTTATACGCTATGCGAAGCCAGAGATCATAATCTTCCATATACCGCATCGATGGTTCAAAGCGAAACTCTTTGCTATTCGTAATGACCGCGCATGGCGTAGCTACCGGATTGCGGGTAAGAAACTTCACGAATGGAGTTTGATAAAGCACAGCTCCTTGGGGACTGGTAATTGTGCGTATATCCTGAAGCGTATAGCTGTGGTATAAAAAGCTGATATCCGGTTTAGCACTTAGTATTGAGGCGACAAGCTCCAGCTTTTGTTCATGCCATAGGTCATCTGCATCAAGGAAGGCGATGTAATCGCCCGAGGCGGCATCTAGTCCTTTGTTCCGCGCTACGGCGCTGCCGCAGTTTTGAAGGAGTTGTATGTGCTTTACTCGTTCTCCAAACGACTCGATCAGTTCTCCGGTGTTATCACTGCTTGTATCATTTATTACAATGATCTCGTAAGGGGCATGTGTTTGTTCTAACGCTGATTCAATTGCTCTTACAATCGTTTTGCCCGCATTATAGGCAGGTATAATTACGCTAAACCTAATATCCTCACTGTTCATCAAATAGTCTTTTATATACGCCTAATAAACGTTTTTCTTCCTCCTGCCAGCAATATACCTCACGCGCCTTTAAGCAGTTTTGCTGGAGTGAAGTGTAATAGGTATTGTCGGTAAGCATTTTATTCAAAGCTGCAGCTATCGACTCGGGGTTGACAGTATCTAATAATTCTGCTACTTTAAATTGGTTGTTGATCTTTTCATACTCTGGGTAACGAACACAGAGTTGTGGCACGCCACTGTGCATATAATCAAAGAACCTGTTGGCCAGCGAAAGCTCATTGCTCTTGCTGGTAGCAACAAACAGCGTAATGCCGACATAGGCGTTGATGGTGTATTCTGGTAGTTCTGCTGGAGGTATGTATCCTTTGAAGATGATCTTGTCCTCAAGGCCCATTTCTTGTGTTAGCTGTTTGGCTTGCGCGTAAAAATTTCCTTCACCGCAGATGATGAGTTTTGCTTCTACGTGTTTCATCGCTGCTATCAGCTCCGGAAAGCAGCGGCCGTGATTCACGGCGCCCTGATACAGTATGTATTTGTTGATTTTTTGTGGTATAGTGATGGGACGCAGCACAGTAGCATTGCGGACTATCGCATATTCAACACCATACATGCGCCGATACTCGTCCACATAGCTTTGGTTGACGGTGTATCCGTGCTTGAAATTGGGCACGGTATATCGTTCTATTGCATACCACATTTTCTGGATGGCAGGCCGCGATACGACTTCTTCTATCTCGCAAAACAACTCGTGCGCATCATACACTCTGGGTATTCCTCTAAGCTTCGATACCTGGTACACGGGCAAGATCGTATCGAGATCGATGGCGCATACGGCGTCCATCTTTTTGGTAAGCAGGTAAAAGAACAACTTCAGGTTGTACAACGCATAAAATAATTTCCCCTGGTCTACTCGTTGTTTAAGTCGAACTTGTTTGAATGGCCGTGGTATTAATGGCTTGCTGCTGGGACGTTTCCTGCCGACAAGTGTTACCTCATAACCCGCATTATGCAACGAGGTACAAATGCGTATCATCCTCTGGTCGTAATTGGGATCAGAAGTTATGGTCAGTACAATGTGTTTCTTCGCACTCATGAGGCCGTGGTAGAGAAGTAAATTTTTTCACCATTGATCTCTGCATAGGGAGGCTCAAAGCCGGGCATTGCAGTTGCGCGAATGTGGCGCTCTATCTTTTCCCTATCCCAGCTAAGGTCGATCCTTTTCAAGTCTCCAACCTCTTGCCTGAAATGCAGCGAAGTGCCGTATTTATGTACCAGCGATTGTTGCGATACAGGAGTATAGTTGCCATTGACGATATGCTTCAGCGTTTGCTGGAATAACAATACAGAAGCGTTGAACGTAAGTTTATATAGATCGTTTACCCAGAGATTGTCCGGTATGGGAAATCTTTTCTGAAACAGTATCGCACCATGGTCGATGCGTTCGTCTATCTGGTGTATAGTGGTGCCGAATTCTGATTTTTCTTCCAGTATGGCGTATGAGAACTGGTTGCTACCTCTGTACTCGGGCAATGGCGCCATATGCAGGTTCACCGCAATTTGGCTGGCTTTCCTGATGTGCTCTCCTTTTAAGATCTGGTGGTATTGGACGGAATAGATAATGTCGCATTCGGGCAATGCATCGAGGCTCTCAAGCACCGGCACGCTATATTCTTTTGCCAGGCTTACCAGGTCGTTATCGCCACTAAATTCCTTTCTCTGCTGCGTCAGTATGCCGGATACTTCCACATTCAGCTGCTCTTGCACCCCTAACAGGTATTGCAAGCACCGGTAGCCGATCGGCTTCGAACCAAGGAAAACTATTTTCTTCCGTACCATCGGGTAAAAATAAACGTTTTCAACTTGGATTTTATTTTTGTAACTCGCATTCCATGTCATCGCGACGCATATTGATATTGACCAACCGTGTGCCGTACCCGCTCAGCGACGGAGGCAACCTTGCCATGAAGGCAATGATAGACGGTTATCGTGACGAGGGCTGGGATGTGTGTCTACTCACGATGAATACCTCGCGTCATTACGTAGAGCCGCGTATAATTCATTCGGCTTATCCCGGCGTCAGGGTAGAGATAGTAGACGTCAATAATGATGTGAAGCCCATTCCGGCACTAATGAACTACCTGCTCGACTCTCTGCCCAATCATGCTGCGCGGTTCAATAAGCCCGAGTTCAGGCAAAGACTAGTGGAACTTTTGAACGAGCTTAAGCCAGACGTTGTACAGCTGGAGAGTGTATTTCTTTCTGAATACTTGCCCGAGATACGGAAGACAACCGGGCTTGCCGTGTTGCGCATGCACAATGTAGAATGGCAAGTATGGGCGCGGGTAGCGAGAGAAACAAAATCGTTAGTAAAAAAAATCTACCTGCAGGATCTGGCAAAGCGTATTCGCAAATACGAACAAAGGGTTTGGGCACAGTTCGATCTTTTGCTGGCTATAACTGAAGTAGACGCAGCCATCGCAAAAACATATAATGACAAGGTATTGACCGTGCCATTTGGGGTTGATACAACAAATGTGCGCGAAGTTCAACTCGCCCGCGACTGGAAGGCGTATCATCTCGGTGCCATGGACTGGTTGCCCAATGCAGAAGCGATTAGTTGGTTTCTTAAAGAAATATGGCCTGCCATTCGTCAAAAAAATCCGTCGCTTACCTTTTACTATGCCGGAAGGAATATGCCTGATAGTTTCAGAACTATGAATATTCCGGGGGCGATATGTGCCGGCGAGGTGCCGAATGCCGATGAATTTATTGCCGATAAAAATATACTGGTAGTGCCGTTGCGGTCGGGTGGTGGCATCAGGGTTAAAATACTGGAAGCAATGGCCGCAGGAAAGCTGGTAGTGAGCACAACGGTGGGCATGCAGGGTATTGAGGCTGTTGCTGGCAAACACTACTTCCAGGCCAATAATCCAGGCGAATTCACCAAGGCTTTAAGCAGAATAGTAGCCGATCCTGCAATGGCAAGGCAAATAGCCATGAACGGGCAGGAGCTGGCAACCGGACGCTACGATAGACACCATATTGCGCATCGGCTGGCCGAGGAACTAGGTTATATGTTGAAAAATAAGACTGTGTAATGGGTCTCAGCCTGCTTTTTTACCGCTTTATCTGTATTAACTATAAATCCATATCTCATTTAGATACAATTGGTAGTAAATTTGCAAAATAGAACACACAGAGGGCTATTTTATGTTGGATACTATTGAATCTGCACTGGAGGATCTGAGGCAAGGGAAACTGTTGATAGTTGTAGATGACGAAGACAGGGAAAATGAAGGCGATTTCATTACCGCCGCAAGAAATGTAACTCCCGAGATCATCAATTTCATGTCGAAGCACGGACGCGGTCTTATCTGCGCGCCGATAACCGAGCAGCGTTGCGAGGAGCTGAAGCTGAATTTGATGGTGGAGAATAACACTGTTTTGCACCAAACACCGTTCACTGTTTCGGTTGACCTGATAGGTCAGGGCTGCACTACAGGTATCTCAGCGCACGACCGCGCGAAGACCGTACAGGCACTTATCGATCCGAATACAAAACCTGAAGACCTTGGTCGCCCGGGTCATATCTTCCCGCTTCGTGCGCGTAGCGAAGGTGTGTTGCGCAGGGCTGGGCATACAGAAGCTACAGTAGATTTTGCGCGACTTGCAGGCTTTGAGCCAGCGGGTGTGTTGGTAGAGATCATGAATGATGACGGAACAATGGCCCGTCTGCCGCAACTGAAAGAAATAGCAAAGAAATTCGACCTGAAGATAGTTTCTATCAAAGACCTGATAGAATACCGCCTGCGTACAGAAAGCCTGGTAGAGGAAGAAGTGCGTGTGCACATGCCTACAAAGCATGGCGATTTTGAACTGATAGCTTTCCGTCAAACCAATACAGGTGAGCAACATCTTGCACTGAAGAAAGGCGAGTGGGATAAAGACGAACCAGTTTTAGTGCGCGTACACAGTTCCTGCTTCACCGGCGATATCCTGCATTCGCTTCGTTGCGACTGTGGTGAACAACTGCAGGCTGCTATGGAAATGGTAGAGCATGAAGGCAAAGGCATCGTGTTATATATGAACCAGGAGGGCAGGGGCATCGGTCTTCTGAACAAACTGAAAGCGTACAAGCTGCAGGAAGAAGGTAAGGATACAGTTGAAGCAAACCTTGCTCTTGGTTTTAAGAATGATCAGCGCGACTATGGTGTAGGTGCTCAGATATTGAGGCATCTCGGTGTATCAAAGATCCGCCTGCTGACCAACAATCCGCGCAAACGTGCAGGTTTGCTTGGTTATGGCTTGGAGATTGTAGAGAATGTAGGTATTGAGATCGCACCAAATCCACACAACGAATTTTATCTGCAAACAAAACGCGATAAGCTCGGTCACGAGATATTGAAATAGCATCAGCCTGTATAAAGCTCCTGCGCATTGAAAATACTTTTCTTAGCCAACCGCATTCCTTATCCTCCCTACAGGGGCGATAAACTGAAAATATTTAACCTGGCTAAAAGGTTAAGTAAAAAGCATGAACTGCATTTGCTCACCTTTGCTCAAACCAAGCAAGAGTTTGAGTACAAGCAGGAGCTGGAAAAGATATTTAAGAAGGTAGACCTTATCTATCTTCCAAAATGGAAGTCTGCGCTGAATTGTCTGAGTGCAGCTTGGGATAACAAGCCACTACAAGTATTATACTTTCAGTCGGGGGAGATGCAGGCGAAATTGAACGACGTGCTTTCTGAATATAAGTTTGACGCGATACATGTGCAGCACCTGCGCATGTCACCATACCTAAAGGATAGAAAAGACCTGCCTCGCATTCTCGATCTGCCCGATGCATTTTCCTTGTACTGGGAGCGCCGGAAAAAGATCCAGCGCAATTTTCCTCGCCGCGTGTTCGAGAATATGGAGCAGAGCCGCGTGTTGAAATATGAGAAGGTGACCAATGATTATAACCTGTCACTGGTATGTTCAAACGAAGACCTTGAGTATTTGAAAGAGGTGCACGGGTTAACGAATATTAAGCTACTGCCCAATGGCGTAGACCTTGATTCTTTCAAAGCCGGTGGGCATGACTACGAACACAATCACACGATATTGTTTACGGGCAATATGGACTATGCGCCTAATATAGATGCTGTAGGATATTTCACCGAAGAGATATTGCCCTTGGTACGTGTGCGATTCCCTGAAACCAAATTTATCATTGCCGGCCAACGCCCTGTGCCTAAAGTGCAGGCATTAGCCAACGAGCATGTGCTGGTTACAGGCTTTGTAAAAGACTTTGCTAAAGTATACAATGATGCGAGCGTGGTTGTGGCTCCATTAAGATTTGGTGCCGGCACGCAAAATAAAGTACTGGAAGCGATGGCCATGGGTGTGCCGGTGGTGTGCTCACATATTGGTTTCAAAGGCTTAGGTATTCAAAGCGGCGAAGGCGCGATCATGCAGACCGATCCGACTCGGTTTGCTGAAACTATAATAGAGCTGCTATCTTCTGCCAGTATGCGCAAAGACGTAGGCACCAAAGGTGTTGAAGTGATACGTAACCGTTTTGGCTGGGATGTTATTGCGCAACAACTTGAATGTTACCTGCAGGAAGTAAGCCGCAACTGATCTACCACGTTCCCCCGGTAGGCCGGTTAGTATTGGTGTTGGCTGAATCTGCACGCAGTTGTTCTTCCATCTTTTTCGCTGCATATTTTTGTCCTCTCAAGAACTCATCAAGGGTGTTGAATGATTTGCGCCAGGAAACACCCAGACCTGTACGTTTAAGGCTTTGGTTGCCCAATGCGTCAAATGCAGAAGTACGGAAGAAATATCCACGGGTGTTGCCACCTTCACGGAATTGGTAGTTAACACGAACGTCACCTGCAAGGTTAAGTATTCCTGCATTGTTGGCTGCGCCAGTATTTTTTCCCCAGTCGTAGGAACCGCCATATTCTACACTCACCCTGTTATCAAACAGTTTATAGTCTACGCCCCATGTCACGGTGCTACGACTGTCCCCATTTTTTTGGTTGGCAGCTTCTGATGCCGTATAGGATCCGTATTTGACATTCAGCGAAAGATTCTCGTTCCCTGTCAGGCGGTTAACAAGGTTCGTTAGCTGCGACGAAGCTGTGCCAGACAAAACTTCACTCACATTGCTGATAGCACCAGCACCCGTAGCGGCACCTGCTGCTATATTGTCCTGCGGATAAAAGCTGCCGATCAGCAACAGCGAAGCTACCTGGTTGAAAAGTTCTGTTTCATTCTGGTTGACACGGCGCACTTCCTCATAGGCGATAGTGCCGGGTCGCTGCTGAGGAATATCCAGTTTAAATGTTAGCGTTGGATTTTCAAGAGAGCCTCTCATGAAAAGCAAAACGTTTACATCCTGGGTGGTCTTAGCCTCTTTTGCTTCGTTGTTATTCAAAATGGTCTGCTGATAGTTCTTCAGCAATTGATAAGGCCTTGCACGCACGGTGTATACACCTTCTACATTCATTGATGTTGCAGCTATTGGTCCGTTAAAGCTGATACGGCTACCTGCGTTCAGCTCAAACTTGCGTTTGTAGAACAACTGCCGTAAGGTAAACAGGTAATTTCCCTCCTCGATATCGTATTGTCCATACATCTTTATGTCATTATCCGAGGGGATAGTCATATTGATGTTGCCATTTCCCTTTGCGGTAATGGCATCCCCTGTCGATGGGTCGAGTACAAGTGTGATCTCCGCTAGCGGATTGAGGCGGGCATCTATTTCAATGTTCAGTTTATGCTTGGGTTTCTTTACAACAACTTTCTTAACTGTGTCGTACGATTTGAAACTAACATAGCTATAGCTGGCTTGCTCAGAAGTAGTCCCGATGGGTATGTACAGTTGTGAAGCAGCAGCAGGCATCGCCCGGGTCATCCGTATCCTGATGTCCTCTATAGGGCCTGTTATCGATAAGTTTTGAAAGCCTGCAATGAGGTTGCCGTAGAACGCTTCATTCTCAAATTCTTTCAGGTTGATCACCTGAAATTTAGATGAACCCATGTTCATTGCCAGCTTCAGGTTTTTAAACCTGTTGTGTGTGATCTTACCGTTGAAGATCGCCCTGTTCTTATAGGCATCAAACAGTGTAAAATCACCAAAGTTGATCTCGCTGTTGTTTACTTTGATGGTCGCAGTATGGATGTCATACTCGGTGCCAAGGAAGTCTATACGTACATGCGCATTATCCATCCTCACAGATCCTTCAACGTCCGGTTCGCTGGCAGTTCCTTTTATAGAAACGCTGCCATTCAATGTTCCATTTACCTTGCTCACATAACCTTCCACAAACGGCATTATCCAGGCAACCGGCGCGTTGTTCACAACAATGTTACCGTCGAGCCTGCGGTTGCTTGTGCTATCAAACACGGTACGCCCGCCGGCAGTGATAGATGCATTGCCACGATAAACCCCGCTCGCAGGATCGAGTACCAGCAAATGTTTGCCGGCATCATAGCTACCTACAGCATTCACATTGCCTATGGTATCTGTTCCCAGCATTACCTCTGTGGCTTTCAGGTTAGCATTTACCAGGAGGTCATTGAATATGTTGCTAAGAGTAATTGTGCCGTTCAACTTTCCGGTAGGCTCATAGCCTGCCAGTCCCGCCAAGCTGCCAAGGTGCGCCAGGTCGAGATTAGAAGTTTGGATAACCAATGGCTGACCAGCGCCTGCTTCAGAATTGGCAACGATCTGTTGGTTGTCTGAACGCAACTGCAGATTTCGGATAAACAGGAAATCATCACTTACAATAGCCTGGCTACCACCTGCGATCTCCCAGCGTTTTTTTGCCAGGTAAAATTCTGAAGGTGCCAGGCGGATGTCAAGGCTGTCGCCGCTGGCATATGCCCGGCCGTTGATGGTCGCAGTGCCGTATTCAGACGTGGAGGATGAGGCGATATTAAAGGTCAGCGAATCGCTACCCACTGTTGTGGTCAGGCTTATAGCTCCATGAAGGTCGCCAACCACCACATTGCCTGCATCAGCATTCACCGCCAGCTGCCTGAAGTCTCCAAGACTGGTGATGGTGATGTTTTGTACGCGCACATCGCCTATCTGGCCATAGGGTATCATGGCATCGACACTCAGCTGTTGTTTGGCTGTATTTAGAGCACCGACGATAGTAGCATCACGGAAGCCTTTCAGTGCAGGTGTAATCACACCCAGCAGGCTGTCTATCTCTTTGGTACGGATCTCGAAAGTCAGATTCTGATCAGTTGGTACAGACTTTGGCGGATGAATATAATTCGGCAGGTAGCTGCCGATGTATGCTTGTACCGATGCCGGCAACGAACTCAATTGGAAATTACCCTTTACTACGCCACGAAGCGCATTACTCTCAACGATGATCAATTTCTGAGATTCGGCCTGAGATGAATACACATGTACCGAGTCGAGGTCCATGTGGTGACCGTTGCGGAACAGGTTTATGTTATACAGCTTCGCATAACCCAGGAAGTTATCGATGCTGTTGCCCTTCCAGTCAAGGTCAAAGTCGGCGCTTGCTGTGACGGTGTCCTTTGTTAGCTTCAGCGCAGTCAGATTGCTGCTTAGCAGGTTCGCCTTGGCATTAATGGCTAGCTGATCCTGGCTGAAATCGAAAATGCCATTGAAGGCCAATGCGAGGTTAGGATCATCCACCATCAGGTCGCCGTTGAACTTATTCTTCTCCAGCAAACCGTTTGCCGTGATATTCCTATAGGGATAACCTTTGAAATCAAAACGGCTGATAACAGCGTCAAGAGTGATCTTAGCATCTTTGGGATCGAAGGCATTGCCATGCACGTTACCGTTAAAGGTCACTATACCAAGATCCGGCTGACGAAGCAGCGTACCCAGATCGAAATTGTCGGTAGACACCTTACCTGCGTACACAGCGGTCCGTTGGTTGAAGTTGGGTATCTTCATGGTCACATCTGAGTGCAGGCTGCCGAGGTTGGTTACGATTGAACCATTGGCCGCGAAGTTCTCTATGTAGCCAATGAAGTTGCCCTTGAAATAAGCATGCGTCAGCTTTTCAAGCGCCAGGTTGGGGTGGCCCTTGAGTTCAGGCGCATATTTCATGATCGCAGGTCCACTGGTTAGTATCTCGCCGTCGGTATATTCTATCCAGGTAGTGTAGATGTCGGGCAGACCTTTCATTCGCACATTGCCTTTTAAGCTAAAGCCGCCATCGCTCACCTGCAGATTACGTGCATAGATATTATCAACTGTTCCTTTTGCGTAGCCCGATACTTTGGCGAGGGTAGGGTATTTACGCAGCTGAGGCGCGAAGTACGCTACATCTCTCGAGTCAACTATCGAGTTGCGCATGTCCGCCTCCATAACTACTTTATGTATATAGTCGTTGAAGTCGGGGAAGCGCTCGTAGTACATAGCATAGAAATGGTGCAGCTTACTGTTGTTCGTTTCTATGTACAGGTTTTTGGCAATAGAGGCGATCGGCGACACGCTCACGTCGGCAACCGCTTTGCGGATCATGATGCCACTGCGGTCTTTAGCGGCGAGGTTTTCTACGTGTCCGCGTATAGTGTCTTTAATGATGTTGATCTTCCTTGCATCAATGTTGATGCCCGTGATGTGCATGTGTTTCTCGTCAAATTCATTCACACGTGCTAACCCATCGCCGACATCCAGTTTGAAAAAGCAGTCCTCCAGTTTGAGGTTTTTTGCATGTACCAGCCAGTTGCCCTTGTTGAATGCCGTAGTGTCCAATACCCGTGGCTTGCGTGGCCTTGGTGGGCGGCCACCTTCGTAATCGCGCAATACAATGCCACCTCTTATCAATTCTACCGAATTGATATCGACGACACGCTTTTTCAGGTCTATCTCGTCGGCATTCACCTGCAGGCTACCCACGTCAATGTCCATATCACTACCAACCCACGCATCGTCCATGTGGAAGCGTACGTTCTGTAGATCGGCTTTTTCCAGGTCCAGCTCAAATTCGTTCTGCTTTTTGGTGCTGTCTTTTTTGCCGGTATCAAAAGCGTCTTCTATAAACTTATAGTTCCACTCGTCCGACTTTTTGGTGCGATACAGGTGCACATAGGCATTGTGCAGCCCTATATAAGTAATGACCGGTTTATCGCTTTTCAGGAAAAACCAGTCTGTAATCCGCACCCTGGCTTGCCCGGCATGGAGCAGGGTATCGCCGGCTTTATCTTCTATATACAACCCTTCCAGCAGCAGGTGGTTCATAAAATCCACACGTACATGCTTCACTGCCACCTTGGTTCCCAGCTTTTTAGACATGGATACTACTACGCGCTGCACCAGGAAGTTCTGCACAGGCGTCAGGTTTACCAGTACGACGATGAGCACAAGCAGCCCCACAATGGTCAGGGCAACATTTCGTAATATTCTGAGAAAGCGGTTCAGGGAGATCTCCGTTTAAAAGTTAACCACAAAAATAGCTCCATTCATCCATTTCTTATAGAAGATTTTGTTAATCATTTCCATCCTTTTCTGCCGAAAGAGCGTATCTTTCGGGGCTATTTTTTGGGCCACAGCAGGCTATATTAAATTTAAAACGCATGCACATGAAAGTCTTATCGCTTTGCACCTCTTTTTTACTAGTGAGTATGGCAGCATCAGCACAAAAGCCGGGAGCCTTTAAGGGCTCTTACCCTGAAACTAAAATGGGGACACAGGTTGACGAATTTTTTGGTACTAAGGTGAACGACCCCTATCGCTGGCTCGAAGACGACAGGTCGGCAGAAACAGCCGATTGGGTAAAGCGCCAAAACGACGTTACCAATGCCTACCTGGCACAGATACCGTTCCGCGACAACATCAAAACCCGCCTGACCGAGCTGTGGAACTACGAAAAATACTCGGCACCGTTTAAAGAGGGTGGATATACGTATTTCTATAAAAATGATGGACTGCAAAACCAATCTGTGCTGTATCGCCAGAAGGGCAGCGAAGCTCCGGAAGTATTCCTAGATCCAAACAAATTTTCAAAAGACGGCACTACGTCACTAGCTGGCGTAGACTTTACAAAAGACGGTTCTATGTGTGCCTTCCAGATATCGGAAGGTGGCTCTGACTGGCGCAAGGTGATCGTGTTGGACACGCGTACTAAAAAGCGCCTGGATGACACACTGATGGATGTAAAGTTCAGCGGACTTTCCTGGAGAGGCAACGAAGGTTTCTATTATAGCAGCTATGATAAACCCAAAGAAGGCAGTGCATTGTCAGGTAAAACCCAGTATCACAAACTTTTCTTCCACAAGCTCGGTACGGCGCAGTCTAAAGATGAGCTGATATTTGGTGGCGAGGCTACGCCACGCCGCTACATTGGCGGAGGTGTGACCGAAGACCAGAAATTCCTGGTGATCACGGCAGCCAATGCTACTTATGGCAACGAGTTATACATCAAAGACCTTTCGAATCCCAAAAATCCGATCGTTCCTGTAGTAACAGGTTTTGAGAACGAGCAGGACGTAGTTTATGCCGAGAATGGAATGCTGTACATCGTAACCAACCAGAATGCGCCTAACCGCAGGCTGGTAATAGCCGATGCCAAAAATCCTGCTGTGGATACATGGAAGGATGTGATCCCGCAATCGCAATTCCCGCTCACTGTTTCTACCGGCGGACGTAAATTCTTTGCACAATACATTAAACATGCCGTGTCTGAAGTGTATCAATACGACCTCAGCGGTAAAATGGAGCGCCAGATCACACTGCCGGGCCTTGGCACTGCGGGTGGCTTTAGCGCAAAACGAGAAGAAAATGAACTGTACTACTCATTCACTTCATACGTTTATCCTCCAACGATCTTCAAATACGATATCGGTTCCGGTAAATCAGAAGTGTATAAAAAATCGGGCGTGAAATTTGACCCGTCGTTGTACGAAAGCAAGCAGGTGTTTTATGTGTCTGAAGATGGTACCACCATCCCGATGATCATCACCCACAAAAAAGGCGTACAGCTCGATGGTAAAAATCCTACTATGCTGTATGGCTATGGCGGTTTCAATGTAAGCCTGACACCGGCCTTCAGCGTAAGCAACCTGGTGTTTATGGAAAACGGTGGTGTATATGCGGTGGCAAACCTACGTGGCGGCGGCGAGTACGGCGACCAGTGGCACACCATGGGTACCAAACTTAACAAGCAAAATGTGTTCAACGATTTTATAGCTGCAGCTCAATACCTGGTGACTGAGAAATACACCTCGAAAGACTACCTGGCGATTTCAGGCGGTTCTAATGGTGGTCTGCTGGTTGGTGCGGTTATGACACAGCGTCCAGACCTGATGCGTGTTGCTTTCCCAGCAGTAGGTGTACTCGACATGCTACGTTACCACAAGTTCACAGCCGGTGCAGGTTGGGCTTACGACTATGGTACTGCCGACGATAATAAAGAGATGTTCGACTATCTCTATAAATATTCGCCGGTACACAATGCTCGCAAAGGCACTTGCTACCCGTCAACAATGGTAATGACTGGAGATCATGATGATCGTGTTGTGCCTGCACACTCGTTCAAATTTGCCTCAGCGATCCAGGCTGCACAAAGCTGCGATAACCCGGTGCTGATTCGCATTGAGACCAAAGCAGGCCATGGTGCGGGCAAGCCAACGTCGATGATCATAGAAGAACAAGCCGATAAATGGGCATTTATGCTCTATAACATGGGTCTCGGCTACGGTGCTAAATAGTCACAAAGCAAATTTTTATAAAGGAGCGGTGTTTGGCCGCTCTTTTTTTATTCAGAAAATTAATGGCAGAAGACCATGTAGTTGAGTATATTTGAGTGGCTTGAATAGAGTTTTGTGAGGAACATTATCAATAAAATACGCAATTCGATACTGCACCGCCTGGCTGCCGCTGTTTTTGAAAAAGTAGAGGCAGAAGGTTTTGTGGTGTCGTATGCACAAGGCGGTGAAGACCTGATCATCAAAAAACTTCTGGGCAATAAGCGTGGCGGTTTTTATGTAGACGTAGGTTGCAATAATCCTATACAAAAAAGCAACACATTCAAGCTATACCTGAAGGGCTGGACGGGCATTTGTATTGATGGCAACGCCGCCCTGATAGACAAATTCAAAAAGATACGTCCGCGCGATCTTTGCCTGCAGCAGGTATTATCCGGCAAAGTTGAAAAGCTGACCTTTTACGTTAATAAGAACAACCACGAATATTCCACTGTCAATGCGGGCATAGCCAGCGATTGGTCAGACGCCCGAGGTGTGGAAAAAGTGGAAGTACAGGCCGATACCCTGGCCAACGTTTTACATAAACATTTGAATGGCAGGTATATCGACCTGCTTTGCATAGATGTGGAAGGTCATGATCTCGCTATCCTTTTAGGCAACGACTTTTCAAAATACCGTCCGGGACTGATATGTACAGAGGCCGGAACAAGCATTGTGCATTCGCTCGATCATCCTATTACTAAATTCCTCATTTCGCAAGGCTATGATTATGTGGCCTGCTGCGGAGAGAATATGTATTTTAGAGATGGTAACCTGATGGCCGGCGATCTTGAGCGTGTGCTACATAGCCCTGATGCTTCGCATTAGCGGCAAAATTCCTACTTTTAACAGGTATGAAAATAAGCAACAGACTCCTGTCTGCATGCCTGCTGGCGGCTATGACCAGCATGGCGCAGGCCCAGGAAAATGATAGCCGTCAACTTCCTAAACTCTCACCACTTACGCGTGTGTTGCTGAAGGAGATCGATCAGCATAAGGTTAACCTCGATGGCAAACCTGAAAACTATGTTTATCGAGAACTGCATGGTAAGCCATATCTGGGCGGTTTGGTGAAAGTGACAGATCCCGGCCGGTTGGGAGATAAGTTTGCCGACATGGGTGTGCTGGTAGGAACTAAGGCTGGTGACATATGGACGGTACAGGTTCCGCTTGAAAAGGTAAGGCAGTTTACCGAAACGCCGGGCATGTCATATGTCCAACTCGATGAGCCTTTGCGTCCTGCAATGGACCAGGCACGTAAAACCACCCATGTCGATTCTGTGCACCAGGGTATCAACCTGCCCTGGCCTATGACCGGTAATGACATCGTAGTGGGCGTTATGGATTTTGGCTTCGACTATGGTCACCCAGCTTTCTTTGATGCTTCTGGCTCTAATTACCGGGTAAAGAAGGTATGGGAAATGGATGCGACCGGTACTCCACCCGCAGGTTACACCTATGGACATGAGCTGACGAATACCGCTGATATCTTGGCGCGTGGTACCGACAATGTAATACAAACACATGGTACCGCTGTTGCTGGTATAGCCGCAGGTTCTGGTTACGGCACAACCAACAACAAACTGAAGGGCGTGGCTCCGGACGCAGACCTTGTATTCGTGGGAGTACGCCGCGACTCCATAGGCGGACAATGGAGGCAGAGCAGCTTTTCAGACTTTGTAGATGGTGTTAGCTATATATTCAGCTATGCCAATGCAGTGAAACTCCCCGCTGTTACCAACATCAGCTGGGGATCACAGTCGGGTCCGCATGATGGCACTTCGTTGTTCAACCAGGCTTGTGATAATTTATCCGGCCAGGGTAAGATCATTATCATGAGTGCCGGTAACGATGGGCAGGAGAATATCCACCTCTCGAAAACGTTTACGACCACAGATACGCTGATCAATAGTTTTGTCACGTTTAGTTCCGACACATTGCAGCGTACCTGGGTAGATATTTGGGGCGATACCTCAAAGACTTTTTGCGCCAATGTTACATTGTATAAGAATGGCGTAGCGGGCAACAGCACGGGATATATCTGCATCGACAACAACCTGCATAGCCTATACGTTATCGCCAATAATGGACTGGATACTTGTTTTGTTGACTTTATCACTTCATCGTCAGAGTTCAATAATAAGCCACGAATGACGCTGGATATTTACAACAAGTCCGCCGATAGCATCCATGTTTCGATAAAGGGGAATGACGGTTCGATAGATGCTTGGAACGAGTATTATTACTTCGGTTATAAATATGGTTATAGCAGTATTTTCGAAAGTCTCGGTGTGCCGGGCAATGTGGATGGTAATACGATATCCACTGTAAGTGATATGGGGAGCGCTAAATCGGTATTGCTCGTGGGGGCATACGCTTCCAAGATAGGTTGGACCGATATCAATAGCCAAACGTGGTCGTATCAAGGCTACGTCAACACCGGCAATATTGTTCCCTTCTCCAGCCGCGGCCCAATGGCCGATGGTCGTATCAGCCCAGATATTACTGCTCCGGGTCTGACACTTGCTACAGCTACCAGTTCTTTCGATACGCGCTACACGCCAACCGGGCTTAATAAGCAACAAGTTGTTTCGGGTGTCAATTTTGGAAGCAAGACATATTATTATGCTGAATTTACCGGCACATCAGCATCGTCTCCCATGGCTGCCGGCATTGTCGCGCTGATGCTGGAAGCAAATCCAAAGCTCACTCCACAGCAAGTGCATGACATGACTGCACAGACTGCTATCAAAGACAATTTTACAGGTGCATTACCTGCAGCGGGTAGCAACACATGGGGCAAAGGAAAGATAAATGCCTATCGCGCCGTGAAGGCGGCTAACCAGGCAAATAGCGTATATGAGGTTAAAGGTAAAAAGCCCGATTGTGCCTTGTTCCCCAATCCTAATAATGGAATGTTTTGGCTACAATACACTGCTGCGCGCGCAGAAAAAGTGCAGGTAGTTGTATGCGATATTGCAGGGCGTAAGCTATATTCAGAAGACTGGCAAGTTAATGTTGGAGACAATGCACACCAGATCGCGATTTCATTAGCAAAAGGTGTGTATATGGTGCAGATCATGAATGCTGAAGGCTCGATCAGTATCAAAACACAAGTGCATTAGCAGCGTTACTCTAATATGATTAGTAAAAACAGGGCAGTTTTTAGCTGCCCTGTTCGTTTATATTACAGACTTGCGTTTTCTAGGGGGGTAAGTATTCGGCGATTTCTATCAAATTGCCAACCGGATCTTTTGTGGCAATGTCCCTAATAAATCCGGGGCTTCGAAAACGCTTCGTGTGTATCTCAACAGGTTGAATTGTTAGGGCATACCGGGTGATTTAATAACAGCTTTAATGGTTTATTAAGTTTGCCGTCAAATATATACGCGTCTCGATTTTTATGGCAATTCTGTGACACATGTGCATGAAACTTTAATGCGTTTTGGATGTTAACTTTATAGGAAACCGTGGGGCATGGGCTTTATCCATTATATACCGATCGCGACAGCGCTGTTTGCAGCTTTCTTTTTTGTTGAGATCTTTCAGCATTGGCGCAAAAGCAGTTATGCCCTACACCTTGGCTGGTGGACGCTGGGAATTTTCTTTTACGGCCTTGGCCCAATAACAGAGAGTATCAATACCATCTTCGGTTATAGTCCGGTCAATTTCAAAGCATGGTATATTTTCGGGGCATTTCTGGGGGCGGCACCCCTGGCCCAGGGTACGGTGTACCTCATGCTTAAGAGAAGAGCAGCAGATATGCTGTCCATCATTCTTATTCTCGTCATCACCGTTGGCGCGGTAGCGGTCATACTTTCTCCGCTAAAGCCAGTGACCGAACAATACATCAAGCTAAGCGGTAAGCTATTTGAGTGGCATTTCATCAGGCTAATGACCCCGTTCATTAACCTATATGCTTTTATTTTCCTGGTGGGCGGTGCTATTTACTCGGCAATGCAGTATTCAAAAGACTACATAGACAGATCGCGTTTCTGGGGAAATATACTTATCGCCACAGGGGCGCTCATACCCGGCATAGGTGGTATTGCTGCCAAATTTGGCTTTATCGAGCCGCTGTATATTTCAGGCCTTGCCGGCATCTGCTGCATTCACGCCGGTTACCAGGTTATAAAAGCAGGCGCGGAACAATCCATCTATCCGGCCCAGGCTCATCATGAGTAGAGCTTTTTTTGAATAAATTGTTGTATATTTGTATTGAAAGGAGCGCGAAGTTTTCGTGGTCGAAAAATGGAAAACTCGCTAAAAAATACACAAATGTACACAACCCGGTTGGGGGCTAAATCTGCCGATCGCGACTCAGGGACACTTCAAAACATCATTTATCTTTCTATTCGGCCCCGGATGGTCGATTTCGAACATTGTTGTTGTTGCAAGAACGACAACAAAAAACAACAAACCTGCGGCACAGGTTGCACACGGACTTTGGTGTTGGAAGAATTGGTTGTTGTTTAAAAAACGACAACAAGCTGTAACACATTGTGGCTGTATTGCAGTGCTGGCGCGCCTTTTGGTACTGACAAGGCTAATCGCCCAAATCGCATTATCTTGCAGCCTGTTTTAAGGGGTTACCCTTTATATTTTACATTTTGAACTAATATATGTATCGTACTCATACCTGTGGAGAATTACGCATGCAGCAAGTAGGCAGCGAAGTAAAGCTGGCCGGCTGGGTGCAAACCGTCCGTAAATTTGGCAGCATCACCTTCGTCGATCTGCGCGACCGTTACGGCATTACACAGCTGTTTTTCAACGAATCGCTTAACACCCGGCTTGACCAAACCCCGCTGGGTCGCGAGTATGTGATACAGGTAACAGGCAAAGTGATAGAGCGCAGCAACAAGAACCCTAAGCTGCCCACAGGCGATATTGAAATAGAAGTGGCTGATTTCGCCATAATGAACACTGCTGCTGTTCCTCCTTTCACGATAGAAGAGGAGACAGATGGAGGTGACGAGCTGCGCATGAAATACCGCTATCTCGACCTGCGTCGCCCGACATTGCGCCGTAATATGGAACTGCGCTATAAAGTAAACAGGGCGGTACGTAACTACCTGGATGGACAAGGATTCCTGGATATCGAAACTCCTTTCCTGATCAAATCTACACCCGAAGGTGCGCGCGACTTCGTTGTGCCTTCGCGCATGAATGAAGGTCAGTTCTATGCCCTGCCACAAAGCCCGCAAACCTTTAAGCAACTGCTGATGGTAAGCGGCTACGATAGGTATTTCCAGGTAGTAAAATGTTTCCGCGACGAGGATCTGCGTGCAGACCGTCAACCGGAATTTACACAGATAGACTGCGAAATGAGCTTCGTAGAGCAGGAAGACATCCTGCAGATGTTCGAAGGCTTATTCAAGCATGTATTTGAAGACGTAAAAGGCGTGAAGATCAGCGAGGCCTTCCCACGCATGACCTGGGACGATGCCATGTGGAACTATGGTAACGATAAGCCGGACATCCGCTTCGAAATGAAGATACAAAACGCCAAGGCTGATGGTAAAGTGTATGCCGAGGTGTTAAATACCATCGACTTCAAAGTATTCAACGAGGCGGAATCAATACTAGCCATTACAGTTCCGGGGGCATCAGAATATACCCGTAAGCAGCTCGACGAGTTGACTGAATGGATAAAGCGTCCTCAAATAGGCATGAGCGGCCTGGTATATGTTAAATGCAATGCAGATGGTACTCGCAAAAGCAGTATCGATAAGTTCCTCAACGAAGAGCAGTTGAAAGCTTTTGGCTCCTTCTGTGCTGCTAACGACGGTGACCTGATACTTGTACTGGCAGGTAAAGAAACCCGCACCCGTAAAGCCATGAGCGAGCTCAGGCTGGAAATGGGTCAACGCCTTGGCTTTCGCAACCCTGACGAATACAAGCCACTTTGGGTGATCGACTTTCCGTTGTTTGAGTACGACGAGGAAGAAAATACCTGGGCTGCACGTCACCATCCGTTCACTTCGCCAAAACCAGAGCAGCTCTCATTGTTGGGTAACCCTGACAAATACGGCGAGATCAAAGCCAACGCCTACGATATCGTGCTAAACGGTACCGAGATTGGCGGTGGTTCTATACGTATCTTCCAGCGCGAGCTGCAGGAGCAAATGTTTGCAGCGCTGGGCCTGGACAAGGAAGAAGCCAATGAGAAGTTCGGCTTTCTGCTTGGAGCCTTCGAATATGGCGCGCCGCCCCATGGTGGTATTGCCTTCGGTTTCGACAGGCTTTGTGCCCTGCTAGGTGGCCAGGAAAGCATCCGGGATTTCATAGCCTTCCCGAAGAACAATGCGGGTAGGGACGTGATGCTGGACGCACCATCGGCACTGGACGACAAGCAGCTTACCGAGTTAAAGCTGAAATTGGACAATTAACATGAAAAACGATATGTGATAAAGCTTGCACAGGTTATTTTGAAATATTAACTTGTGTGTTATCTTTATTGTTTAGTAATCAAGGTTATGAAGAAACTAGTTATAGCAGCCTTATTAGCTACAGGAAGCCTGGCTTTATTTTCGTGCAACAATGGCGCGTATGATGCAGATCCCAATGTCAACGGAAGTCCGCTCAATCCGCTGAATCCCTCAGAAAGCGGCGTTTCGGTTTATCTGGGTACTATGAAGGCTAACATCAATGGTACGCCTACATTGTTTGCCCCGGCCTATTATGTTGAAGATGAGTTTGGTAAAGGCGTGGTAGGTTACCGTGTTGATGATAAGCAGTTTCAGCATACGATCCGTTTTACCATCTACGATTTTAAGAACACCAAAGAGTTCAGCTATAGTGTAATGTACACTTACCTGGATACAAGCAAACATAGCCTTGACAGCTTCTTTACTTATGGTCCGCACTCTTCTACTGGCGCGTTCACATTAACAATGAATGGCAATGAAGAAGGTAACCTGCGCGGTAACTTCTCTGGTAATCTGGCCAAGCTGAAACCAACAGAAAATCTGCAGGACGTTATTAAGATCACCAATGGTGAGTACTACGTACCTAAGAAATAATTAGGATAAGTTCCTAAATAAAAAGTCCGGCCAGGTGCCGGATTTTTTATTTAGGTCAATATGTGTAATAATTCCGGCGATCCTTATGGAGCTTGAACATGAGTCCCATAAAGGCATCGGCATTTTTTAGGTTCTTGCTAAGCAGGGTGGAGAATAGCGAGTTGGTGCCAATATAAAAGGGGCCTGATTGTATAATAGCTCCCAGCACTACGGTTTGATAGCCTACAAATGTAAAAGGTATACTCACTTTAAATCTTCGCTGCCCGAAGGTGGGGGTGATGTTGAAGTAGTTGGTATAAGCAGCCCTGTATATATCGCGCGTATTGCCTCGCATGTTCAAAAGAATGTTGACGGCAATGTTCATTGCAGGAGTAACATTGTAATCTGCATTAAGCCGGAAAGCAGTAGGCAGGCCCACGCGAAACTTTTCTGGGTCATCTGTCTTAACTAATAGCGAATCACGCACTAGCCTTGCAACGTAATCAGCAGAAGTTTCACCTTCTCTTACATCAAAGCCCTTGATCGCCTCAAGGTTTCCATATAGTGTATAGCTACCGCTGCCAGTGTCCGCAAAATAGGTGATGGCACCAATATCAGTAATAGAGGCGGCTATGCTGTATGTATAAGGCGATTCTTCGTTAGGGTTGGCGTTTTCGTGGTATTCATATTGGAGACCGATATCCAGGCCTAGACTTCCACGTCCGGCTCTTTGTGTAAGGCCTGCAGGGTCGATCTTGGCTGTTGGGCCATTAATAGGGTTGAGATTGTAAGTGAACAAAGCTGTAATATCACCTGCCAGGGAGGCCAGGGAATCTTCATTGGCTTGAACATAGCGGGTGCCTGTTGTGTAAACGCTACCGGCACAGAAGCCCATGAGATACTTCACGGTAATGCCCCCACGCCATTTGTTTGTATAGTCATTTATTAACTCCCTGCCATATGAGAAGCCAACTTCGGCAAAGGCGTGCGTGGAAAAGCCGGTGTTCTTGAAGTCGAGCGGTACATAGTAGTACTCGGGCAGCATTTCACCCATCAATTCGAACTCCAGCTTACCGATATTCCCTGCACGGGCTATTTCCCGGAACCTTGTGTATATGCCTACATTGTGAATACCCTTGATATTGAACGAAGCTGCAGGACCTAAAAGATCGACGTTTCCCCAGGCGTACTTCTTATTGTTCCGCATGTCTTTGTAGATATCCTTATTCTCTGTGGCCGCAGAACCATTGCCCAGGCCACCGGAAGTAAGGTATTTCCTTGTGATGCTATACGCGTTGGTGCCGGCCATAGCACTCAGTCCAAACAACTGCACCTCAGTGCCTGTTGACGCGCCATTGACCCATGCGGGGTTGTAAGGTACCTGCTGTATAGAGGCATATTCCCTCGCGGCCAGCCCTACAAATTGCTGTGCGATTGCCAGGTAGGGTACTAGTATTGCACAGAGTCCGATAGTGATTGATCTAAGAAGCATGATCCCTTTGTTGATGGCTAACTTCATCAATGGCAAGTTACTATGAATAACGCTTGCCGCCGGGCTTGCAGTATAATGCAATTGTAAAATTATCAGGTGAGGTATAACTGCAGGTTAAAGAAAAAGGGTCCCGAAGTTTCGGGACCCTTTTTAATTGATATTAAGAGGCTATAATTAAGCGATCTCAACTTCAGCACCAGCTTCAGTCAGCTTAGCTTTCAGATCTTCAGCTTCAGCTTTGCTTACGCCTTCTTTAACGTTCTTAGGAGCGCCGTCTACCAGTTCTTTAGCTTCTTTCAGACCAAGACCAGTCAGTTCTTTTACAACTTTTACAACGTTCAGTTTAGAAGCGCCTGCGCTCTTCAGAACTACGTTGAAAGCAGTTTTTTCTTCAGCAGCAGCTGCGCCACCACCGTCGCCTGCGCTCATTACTACTGCAGCAGCAGCTGGTTCGATACCGTAATCTGCTTTTAATACGTCAGCCAGTTCTTGTACTTCTTTAACTGTAAGACCAACGAGTGTTTCGGCTAATGCTTTTACGTCTGCCATTTTTATGAATTTTTTGTTGTTTTTAAAATGTTTGTTTGTTATAGTACGACTTGGAAGCCAATTTTATTATTCAGCAGCAGGTGTTTCTGATGCTGATGCGTCTGCTGCAGGTGCTTCAGGAGCTGATGCCTCAGCGGCAGGAGCTTCAGGAGCAGCAGCTTCGCTGCCTTTTTCTGCATTATGCAGCAGCGCTGCGATAACGCGTTTTGCAGGAGACTGGAGTAAGCCGATAACTTCGCCGATAAGCTCGTTCTTCGTCTTGATCTTTGTCAGGGTAGCCAGTTGTGCATCGCCGATGTAGATATCACCGTTGATGAAAGCGGCTTTCAATACAGGCCTTTCGCCTTTTGCAGCTTTGCGGAAAGAGCTGATGATAACAGCTGGGTCTTTTGGATTTTCGCTGAACATCAGGGCAGTTACGTTATTCAGAGCTTCGTAGATGCCGCTGTATTTTTCAGAGTCCAGGCTTTCCAGCGCTTTTTTGATCAGCGTGTTCTTAGCCACCTTCATTTCCACTTGCTTATCAAAGCAGTGGCGGCGAAGGTTGGTCACTTGTGCTACCGTCAATGATTCGGTATCAGTGATATAAAAGTTGTTGTACTGGCTGAATTTCTCTTTCAGTACTTCTATTACTTCATTTTTTTGAGCAGGTGTCATTTGCTTGTTTTTTTAATTGGATTAAGAAAACCTCCGTTCCACTTCGCGATTAAGCAACGGTTTTCGTATCGATGATTAAACCGGGGCTCATTGTAGATGCCATGCTGATGCCTTTCAGATAAACTCCTTTGGCAGTTGATGGCTTCATACGTACCAGTGTGTTGATGAGCTCCTGAGCGTTCTCAGCGATTTTCTTAGGCTCAAATGATACGCGGCCCACAGAAGCGTGGATGATACCGGCTTTGTCTATTTTAAATGCGATCTTACCACCTTTTACATCGGTAACTGCTGTTGCTACGTCGTTAGTAACAGTACCAGTTTTAGGGTTTGGCATCAGGTTACGAGGACCCAGTACTTTACCCAGACGACCGATCTTAGGCATTACAGAAGGAGTAGCAACAATAACGTCTACATCAGTCCAGCCACCTTCGATCTTAGATACGAATTCATCCAGACCTACGAAGTCAGCACCTGCTGCTTTTGCTTCAGCTTCTTTATCAGGTGTACACAGTACCAGTACGCGTTTAGTTTTACCTGTGCCGTGTGGCAGGGTAACTGTACCGCGGATAGCCTGGTCTGCTTTCTTAGGATCTACCCCAAGACGTATGTGCATATCTACTGAGCTGTCGAACTTCGTGCAGTTGATATCTTTTACCATTGCAGAAGCTTCAGCCAGTGTATATTGTTTGTTTTTATCTAGTTTGGCTTCTACAGCCTTTCTTTTTTTAGCGATTGCCATCGTTACAAGAATTAATAAGGTGAACCAATGGATTAATTTTCCCAGGGCGCTGCGCCTTCAACTGTCAGACCCATGCTGCGTGCAGTACCGGCAACCATACGCATGGCGCTTTCTACTGTAAAGCAATTCAGATCAGGCATTTTGTCTTTGGCGATCTCTTCAACCTGAGCCCAGGTTACCTTACCCACTTTCTGGCGGTTAGATTCTTTAGAACCTTTCTGGATCTTAGAAGCTTCCATCAGCTGCACTGCTGCAGGAGGGGTCTTGATGATGAAGTCGAAAGACTTGTCAGCGTAAACTGTAATTAATACGGGAAGTACTTTTCCCATTTTGTCCTGGGTGCGAGCGTTGAACTGCTTGCAAAACTCCATGATGTTGACACCCTTAGAACCCAGTGCAGGTCCGATTGGTGGTGCCGGATTGGCTTGGCCGCCTTTGCATTGCAGCTTTACATAGCCAGTGATTTCTTTAGCCATTTACCTTTCTTTTTTGGTGTTAACGAATTACCGGCTTTAATGCCGGCCTATTCTCCCAAATGCAACCTTATAATAAGAGCAATATGAGAATTGGAGTGCAAAGGTAAGGGTTTGAATTATATCGGAAAAATAATTTTGAAGGTTTTTCATGTATAGGCTGGGTTTGGTACAGGTTATTATTTAAACGTATTTGTTCCCGGTCCGAGCGGCCAGCAAACTACCTTAAATATCAACTGACTGAAAATCAATGTTTTGTTTCGAAAATTTGTTGCCGTTTGTTGCCGAATTGGGGAGAATTTCGAAAATACCGGATCGGTATCATTGAAAAATCAATCGTTTATACGCTCTTGAGCCTGTTTTGTTGCCGGAATTGTGTGGTTTTTCATGGTTTCGACGGTTTTACGGGAACATTTGAAGACACTTCTGATTTATTGCGATTGGTTTACATGTGATTTCCTGGTTTGTTACAGCCTGCCAGGTTTGTTACTGGCCGAAATACTTGCCTGTATTGGGTTCTAGCCTCAATTTGTTAGGTATTACAGCAGGTTTTAGGTGTTTTTTCATTTTGCATGGTGATTATGCTTAATGTTATTAAGGCCAGCAATGGCGATGACAGTTTTCGCGGTTCGTCGGTTCATTATTGCAAATATACAATAATTTATCCATTTTTCGCTAAACGCTGAGCATAACGGCACTTGACCTATTAACCTAATCGTTGTTGGTGAAGAACACCAACAACGGCGAAAAACTTTTGGGACAGCGAAAGGCTTACTCCCACCAAACGTCATTGCGAGAGAGTATCTGCGAACGCAGATATGGCCGAAGCAATCTAGCCACGCGTTGGGCATCGGGAGCACAATATCTGAACATGTATTGTGTAGCAGTTCATAGCGACGCAAGCCCGTGTTTGGATTAGATTGCTTCGTCGCTGCATCGGTGCTACAACTCCCAACGTCTTAGCAGCTCCTCGCAATGACGTTTGGTGGGTTAACGTTGGTGGTTGTTAAATAAATAGCTTTCCGTAGCTGATTCAGCTACATCAAAAAATAAGCTGTCCTTAGTTGCAAACTAAGGACAGCTTTATTATGGAATAGAATCGTCTTAGCTTTTCGGCATCATTGATTCCATTATCCTATCTATACTAAAACTTGCAGGTTTGCAACGCGGCGGGAATTCTTTAAAGCTTTCCAGCCAGTGTGCTATCAGCGGGACAGCGGAATACATCAGGAAGTTTTGCTCAAGTAGCCAATCGTTGTACTTAAAGCTTTCTTCACCTTTCTCAAACGGGTCGGCACGCAGATCAAAGAATTTTGGTACGCGCATTTGAGCCAGCGGCTCACGCCAAACGTCAAGGCCAGTTTTTCTTTGCTCAGCAAAAACAACTTTGAACCTACCCATACGAATGGCCATGCAATCGCCGTCATCGCTCCAGTACAGAAAGCCTTTGCGGGGAGATTCTTTTTCTTTTCCGGATAAGAATGGCAGCAGGTTGTAACCATCCAGGTGTACTTTATACGTCTTGCCATTCATTTCATAACCTTTCTTTACTTTCTCCACCAGGTCAGGCTCACCATTGGCAGCTGCAAAGGTGGGTATGAAGTCCTGCAGCGAACAGATATCGTTGATCACCTGTCCGGGTTCTATCACACCGGGCCAGCGCATTACGCAAGGCACCCTCCAGCCGCCTTCCCAGTTGGTATCTTTCTCGCCGCGGAAAGGCGTAGAGCCACCATCTGGCCATGACATTACTTCAGCTCCGTTATCGGTAGTAAACACAACGATCGTGTTTTCGGTTACTTTTAATTCATCGAGTTTATTTAACAGCTGACCTACGTAACCATCTAATTCCACCATGCCGTCGGGGTACAATCCAAGACCCGTCTTGCCAACCGACGAAGGTTTGAGGTGTGTGAAAATGTGCATTCTCGTTGTGTTCATGTAGCAAAACCAGGGCACACCTTCTTTTGTTTTTCGATCCATGAAGTCGAGGGCAGCACCGAGGAATTCTTCATCGACGGTTTCCATTCTTTTCCGGTGCAACGGGCCTGTATTTTCGATCACCTGTTTGCCCACGCGGCCAAATTGGGGATCTTCCGTTGGATCATCTTTATCCGTCGCTTTGCATTTCAGCACCCCGCGAGGGCCAAACCTTTTCGTAAACTCCGGATCCTTCGGCCAGTTCGGATACTCGGGTTCTTCTTCCGCATTAAGGTGATACAGATTGCCAAAGAATTCATCGAAGCCATGAACGGTGGGCAGGTGTTCATTGCGATCGCCCAAATGGTTCTTGCCGAATTGTCCGGTAGCATACCCGAAATGTTCATGACATCGCCTACACTGGGGTCTTCAGCGTTAAGTCCTAACGTTGCACCCGGCATTCCCACTTTTGTCAATCCTGTACGTATCGGCGATTGCCCGGTGATAAAGGCGGCACGACCGGCAGTACAGCTCTGCTGTCCATAGAAATCGGTAAAATTTGCTCCCTCTTTCGCTATCCTGTCGATATTGGGAGTGCGATAGCCCATGATACCATTGTTGTTGCAACTGATGTTGAACCATCCTATATCATCGCTCATGATGAACAGGATGTTGGGTTTCTTCTGCGGCGCCCCTCCGCTTCCGGTGGCACTCGGGTTGTAATGCTTCATGATGTATAGTTTATTGGGATTACTTCTGTTTATTTTGACAGCTAAATTTTAGCATGCATTTCATCGCGTTTAATTCTTCACGGCAGGCGGTGGTGTCCAGCTGTCGGTCAATATTGCGTCCTCTGGCCAGTATCCCCGTACGTACAACGAGAACGGAGCTTTGGGCGCAGGCAACCAGTTGTTCATCTTGTCAGTATCGGGCGGTGAGCTCTGCACATAAATAGTAAGAGAACCATCAGCATCGTACTTGAGATCCTTATTCTTTGTGCCCAGGGAGTATCGTTTAAGATCGTTTGGTGCGAAGAAATGCTCTTCGTTGTATAAGGTGAGTGACCAGAAACCTTTTACAGGAGGCACTTGTCCTTTTATGAAGGTTACGGTGTAGTTACTGTTGCCATCAAGACGATCACCCGACGCATCCAGGTCCAGGTAGAAGTACCTTGTTTCATTGGGCCTGTTCACAAAAATGTTGGATTTGGCGCATGCCAACCGGGTAAGATAGTCTAACCCGAATTGTGCACCATTGCGCTGTGTCGTCCAGTTATTCTTTACCGGGTAACCCACATTCACAAACTTAGACAGGGGATCGACAAGGTTCTTTTCTGCTTCGATAGCAGCTTGAATTGCTGCTGCCTTCAACTTCGGATCTCTACTGATAGCATCAAGCATTGCGAGCGCCTGGCCATATATCGCTTCTTCACCCCGCTGCTGTGGAACCTGCTGAAGAACCGTTGGCAGCTGGTCAAAAAACTTTTCCGGAACCACCCATTTTGTTTCCGCGCCCCCTGAGTCTTCAGGCGGCGTACTCGGTGTTTTTTTCCAATCCGTGATCTTCATTTTGCCATCAAACTCATTGAGCGGATACATTCCTATCTGGTTGATCAATGGCTGAACGGCATTTTTATCCGCCGGGTCGTCTGTTTGAAACACTCTTGGTATAACAATTCCATAGGCAGTCGGACATTTGAACACGGCATTAATGCCGTCAGGCACGACACCATTCCAGTTGGCGCCTGTCAACAGGTAAAAGCCGGGTTTCGTACCGTACATTTTGCCCAGGCTTGCAAACCCGTCGGTGCGTTGGTCGCAAACCTGGTACACCCAAAACCGGTCGTCAAAATCTGGCACCTGTAGTACTACTGCATCTTTGGTTAAGTCTAATGGACAAAGGCCGTACACCACATCCTGGTTGGGACACGCGACAGACCGCTCCTCAGGTTCCACATAATCGTTGAGCATACATGAACGGTTGGGTGGCGCCAGAGGCAATACACCACCGCCATACACCGCTCCGGTCAATGGACGGAATGCTTCCACCCTGTTATAAATATTGACCATTGGCCACGCCCACAGGTAAACGGATGTTGCCAGGCTCTTTAGATATGCTTCCGTCATCCGGGTACCTGGTACCGGACCTGGTATAGCTTTCGCTGTTTCTGCTGGTGCCGCCCCGACCTCAGCTGTTGTATCTTTTTTCACAGCTTCGTCTCCTTTCCTAAACTCAGTTCTTTCTGTTTTTTTCATGGTTTATGGTTTAATTGGAGTGTAGAGTCATTTTTGTACACTTTGCGCACGAGGCCACGCTCAACGTTTATAATTTAATTGATGAACTTGTCTGGATCTTCATTTTCCCTGACAGATAAACTATCCGTTACGTAGGCTAAACAAAGTGCTGAACGCGAAAAAATCATACCTAGCGGCGGGAGCAGAAAGGTGGATATTCTTGAGAACAGGCCGGAGGTTTTCTTACCCCGGATGAGTTGAATTGCCAACTGCTACGAACACGATCTCATCAACAGCCTATGCTGTGAACAATCTGGCATATTGGTGGATCTTTTTGCTGAGACCGGGCCACCGGAGATTGATGAACAGCGAGCTAACTATAAGCAATGCAATGCCGCAATAGCTAATGATTACAAGTCCCGAAAGATACCCGCACACCACTGCAGTTACACCGACGAGGTTCAGCACAAAAGCCCTCATACGGTGGTTTCTGCGGCATATTCTGTATTGGATATAAAGGTTGACCGCCATGCCGGCTATGAACAGAAACAACACCTGCGGTGTATAGGGTATGGATTGCAAGCCAATGGCCCCAAACAGGCTCATGTATCCGGCCCAGCAAACGGGGCATTTAGGAAAGAACGCTACCACAACACCCATAAGCGCATTTCCTATCGATCTAAACGTTCGCCCTGCCGGCGAGGTGCCATTGTTCTGTTTTGAAACATCCTGGATCTCCCGCCCTTGATCCTGCCCTTGCTGCAGACGTGCTTGCGCAATTAAGAACGCTCTTCTATCCGGCATGGCCGTGGGCGTGTCATTGTTGTTACGATCGGCTTTGTCTTTTTTAGGGCGCGAGTTGCGGAGCATGGTGAAATGGTTTGACTTGTAAGAATGATGGAGAAAGAACCCATCCATGTAGAAAAGCGAAAGAATCATACCAGCCGCGCTTATACGCATTTGATTCTATTCACGAAAGTTCGGTGGCTGTGTTGAGCAATAAATTCCGCTGACCGGGACGCAGTCATTTGTTGTAGCGGTGTCAGTTGCTATCACAATGCATCCTACCTCAGAACGATCGAAAAAATATATGCTCATTAAGCTGCCACGTAGTATGCGGGAACACAGTGCTTTCATCACTCGCTGATGAGCTTATAAGTTGTATTTCAATCAATAAGAAATTTTTTGTCCGGTGGAATTCTCTGCAGAAAGGGCATGGTTTTTTTGCCAACAAACCGGCAATTCTAAATCCTCTTTTTTACTATCAAACACTATGAAATGGCAACAGCAAATGACAAATCCACAGGCGTCATTGATCCGGGCATTTGTGACTTCTAAACCGACCGGACACTTTTTGAACTTGAAGAGCTCGCGGGAAACTAACTAAGTAATAATGACCACCCTCTGTGAAGGGAATAACTCCTATTTATCACCAAAAAAAATAGCTAAAAAATGGCAGCAAAAAAGAATGGCCCTCAAAAACCTAACATCCTAATAATGTGGGGCGATGACATCGGACAAGCTAATTTAAGTTGCTACACCAAAGGCCTGATGGGTTATCGTACTCCCAATATTGATCGCATAGCCAATGAGGGGATGCTATTTACCGACATCTATGCTGAACAAAGCTGTACGGCAGGCAGGGCTTCCTTCATCACCGGCCAGTGTGGTTTACGTACGGGTCTTACCAAAGTTGGTTTACCCGGTGCTGACCTGGGCCTCAAAGCAGAGGACATCACGATTGCGGAAGCATTAAAACCTCTTGGGTATCGCACAGGACAGTTTGGCAAAAATCACCTGGGCGATCGGGACGAACACCTGCCCACGGTACATGGCTTCGATGAGTTCTTCGGCAACCTGTACCACCTGAATGCCGAGGAAGAACCGGAACAGGAGGATTACCCTGATCCGAAAGAATTCCCCGACTTCAGGAAAAAGTATGGCCCCCGCGGTGTGCTGCACTGCTATGCCGATGGAAAGGGTGGTCAGAAGATCGAAAACACCGGCCCTCTGAGCATAGAACGCATGAGGACTGTTGACCTGGAGTTTCTGGAAGCAGCAAAGAAATTCATTAAGGCCGCGCACGATGCAGGCGAACCATTCTTCGTATGGTTCAACACTACACATATGCATGCATTCACACACGCCAGACCCGAAGATCGTGGCAGGTCCGGCCGCTGGCAGTCGGAATATCATGATGCTATGGTGTTTCATGATGAATGTATTGGCAAGATGCTTGACTTCATCGATGAGCTGGGCATTGCAGATAATACATTCGTGCAATACAGCACCGACAACGGCCCGCATATGAACACGTGGCCTGATGGCGGTATGACACCATTCCGTAACGAGAAGAATTCCAGCTGGGAGGGTGCCTACCGTGTGCCTTGTATGGTACGCTTCCCCGGTCAGATACCTGCAGGGTCAGTATCAAACGAGATCATCAGTCACCAGGACTGGTTTCCTACCATACTAGCGATAGCCGGCGACCCTGATGTTGCTGAAAAGCTGAAGAAAGGTTACAAGATCGGCAACAAAACCTTCAAGGTTCACCTTGATGGCTATAACCTGGTGCCACACCTTACGGGTAAAGAAGCCAAGAGCCCGAGGAAGGCTTTCATCTATTTTACTGATGATGGCGATGTTGCTGCGATCCGCTACGACAATTGGAAAATGATGTTCATGGTTCAAAATACTCCCGGCACACTCAAGATCTGGATGCAGCCGTTTGTGACGTTGCGGTGTCCCTATATCTTCAATCTGCGAACGGATCCCTATGAACGTGGCGAGATCACATCCAATACATACTATGACTGGATGTTCCGGCACATATATTTACTTGTACCTGCGCAGGCATATGTAGGCGAATTCCTTGCCACGTTCAAAGAATTTCCGCCGCGCCAAAAGTCAGCAAGTTTCAGTCTTGACCAGGTGCTAGAAAAGATGACGCAGGGTGCCTCCGGCGGCTAATATGATGCATTTCACACAGGAGCGGTGGTTGAATAAATACCATCGCCCCTGCGTGATGTCTATTACGAATTACCTAAGAAGTTCAGTGTCTATCGATTATAGGAATGTGGCGAATTGACCATTTAATGAATCGTAATTCTTCTTAAATTCAGTAAGAAACTATCACCCCGAAAAAACAACCTTATGCATGCACCCAATGAAATGCTGAGCGTGAACCTTGAGAATATGGTTCTTATAAAAGGCGGCAAATTTTTGATGGGCTCAGACAAATTCTACCCCGAAGAAAAACCAGTGAGACAGGTAACAGTTGATGGCTTTTATATTGACAAGTACGCGGTAACGAACGAAGACTATCAAAAATTTGTAGATGCCACAGGTTATATGACTGTTGCCGAACGGCCACTGAATCCTGAAGACTATCCCGGAGCGCTGCCCGAACTGTTAGTACCGGGAGCATTGGTGTTTCAAAAAGCGGATGGACCTGTAGATCTATCCAGCTATTTCAACTGGTGGGCATGGGTGCCCGGCGCCAGCTGGAGATATCCGCAAGGACCATCAAGCAGCCTGGAAGGCAGAGAAAAGCATCCGGTTGTTCATATAGCCTACGAAGATGCCGAAGCCTATGCCAACTGGGCAGGCAAGGAATTGCCCACCGAAGCTGAATGGGAATTTGCAGCAAGAGGCGGGCTAGAAGGAAAGAACTTTACATGGGGTGATGATGACATACAAATGACCACGCCCATGGCCAATACCTGGCAGGGAAATTTTCCCTATGAAAATTTGGCGATCGATCAATTTGAAGGCACATCGCCGGTAGGTTCGTTTGAACCTAATGGCTATGGCCTGTATGATATGGCTGGAAACGTTTGGGAATGGACCAGTGACTGGTATGTGAAAACACTGGACGAGAGTGCAAACAAAGTAAAAACATGCTGCACAACGAATGTGAACCCGCGGGTGGTTTCGCCGGAAAAAAGCTTTGACGAATGCCAGCCGGATATAAAAATTCCGAGGAGAGTAATAAAGGGTGGATCGCATTTATGTGCACCGAATTATTGTTTACGATACAGGCCGGCAGCCAGGCAACCGCAAATGATCGATACAGGAATGAGTCACTTAGGATTCAGGTGTATCGTCAGGCAGACCAACGAAGCAGTGAACGAAAGCGCCAACACGCTAGTTTAGGTCTGGAAGCATATCACATAGCACAGCTGCAACTGTTTAACGAATAAAAAACGTTGCATGCAGGAGATGACTGAACGATTGATCGCAACGCTGGACCAATGGGGCGAGTTTACAGAAGCCTTTCTGAATGCCTTGTCGCTATTGAGCATTATCATCGGCGTGGTTGTTTCGTTGGTCAGTGCCCGGAAGCGCTTCGGAGAACCACATTCCATGCACACCCGGTTCAGGTACAAATTCGGAGGTTGGCTTATCGTTGCGCTCGAGTTTCAGCTGGCAGCCGATATCGCCAGTACCATAGTATCGCCTACAACCGAACACCTGGTAGAGCTGGGTGTAATTGCTGTTATACGTACATTCCTCAATTACTTCCTCGGCAAAGAACTGGCAGAAGAAAAAGAATCGCTCAACGTAAAATCTGAAAAAAAGGAAGATTAATATCCGTATGGCACAGGATCGCTCAAATAAGAATCTTCAAAAAGCCGTACTTCAAAACAAGGACTTTGGCTCTACCAGCTTTTCGGGCAGCGACCTTCGTGGTGCTGACTTCACAGGATCAAATCTCACGGGGGCCGACCTTTCAAACGTAAAAACAGGCATCCGGCCAATCTATGTGGTTGCAATATTTATCATTGCATTGGCGATTTCGCTGGTGTCTGGTTACATAGCAGCAAAAGCAAGTTTAACCATTAGAGGGATGCTTGATGATGTGAGCGGTAAAATAAGATTGGCCGGCATTATCAGTCTCGTGATCGTTGCATTTAGCTTCTTGTATGCTTTGCGGAGAGGCGGTAACAAAACCATTCTGCATGTTATTATTCCCGTCATTATTGCCATGGCAATAATCGCAGCCGTATTCAGGTGGTCGGGAGTAGGTACGGGCATTGGTGCTTTTTACATTGCATTCACCGTCGTCTTTGTGGTAGTAATGATCTACATCGGAACTGTTGCCAGGGCTGCAGCCGGAAACCTGTCAAACATACTCTTCGTAATTGTGGCAGTAGCAGGTGGGATATTAGGCAAAAGCATTACAGGCGGTATAGGGCCGGTGATACTTGCTGTAGTATGCGCGTTGTTGAGTAAAAGAGCATTAAATAACGTAAAGCACTTTGCTTTATTGAGGAGGGTGATATTCTTTATGACCACGCGCTTTGGCACCTCTTTTCGCAACACAAACCTCACAAACGCTGACTTCTCCAACTCCGTATTACGCAATACAGACTTTAGCGGTGCCAACCTTACCGGAGCTAAGTGGGGTAGCTCAAAAAAAGTGAATTGTAAGATCAACGACGAGATCGTAACCGACAAAAAAAAGAAGAAACATGGCTGAAAAAGAAAGCATACCGGAAAAAGAAGCACTTACCAGTACCGACCTTGCTTACAGGCGAACAGTTATTGCCGAGGAGAGAACATTGATGGCATGGATCAGGACTGCCTTGTCGCTCATTTCTTTTGGATTTACGATCTATAAAATATTCAGCGAAACAGAGAAGGAGGCCGATCATCATTTGACTGCGAGAGCAGTGGGATTAATTATGATCGGCATGGGCCTTCTTGGGCTTTTGCTGGCACAAATCGACCACCACAAAGCCATCAAGATCCTAAAACAAGAGCATCCGGTCAGACAAAGGACCGTTGCGGGTGTAATGGCGTTATTGGTCTGGATATTCGGCCTGTTTCTATTTTTGGCAGCTTTGTTTAGGAACTAGTAGCAACTTGACACAAGTCTTTTGTGTGGCAATCTGTGTCTGGCAGGTTGTAATAGTTTTGCATCGGCGTCTGAAAACTAAGTTGTACACGCGACCTGTTTTTTTATTTTTTTTCTCTAAAGCATTTACACAAAATGAGTTAATGTCACACGTAACAAAAAGACAATAAGCGGCTGTTCGTTTTTCAAAAAAACTATCTTACTTTCGATTCCTCACACCAAAATTTACCGCATGAAAACGATCACCACACACTTCCGACGATATTTATTTCTCTGTACAATTACAACCGGTCATAGCTATTAGCTACAATACATGCAAAGCATGTGACGTGTCCTGTCTTGTGTAATTGAATCACCTGTTTCGCTACTACAAAGCATACTAACCCGTTTTAGTTTTTACATACTTGTTTTCTTTCACCCGCATGCGGGTGTTGGGAAGTAGTCTGCCCTATATCTCAAAACTATTTTCACTCATAAAAACAACCATCAACATGAGCGCCAATCAATCAAACCTCTCCGATCCTAAGTATGGATACGACATGGTAGTTGCCACTACCCAGGCTTCAGTAAATGCCACAATGCAGGAATGGCTTTCAAAGTACACCGGTGCACCGTTTACCCAAGCCTATGTGTACGATCCTACGCACCAGTACAGCCCTAATGGTATTGCGCTGACCGACTTTGAACAATTGAAGAAAGATGTCGGGTTCGATCCTTTCACTATCCCCGACAAAACAGCAACTACAGACCAGCGTATTGCAAAACTGCTGGACAAGAAATTCATGTTTGCCTTCCAGATCGAGATAGGCATGCCTGATTTTCCTGCTGAAAAAATCCCGCCTGTTATACAGTTCAACAAAGAAGGTTCTTATGTAACCTATAACATGGTGTGCAAAACATTTAAGATAATCGTTATCGAGCCAGGTCTATATGGTCCAGCATCGTGGATCAACCTGTCGCAGGACACTGCTGATGCTCCATGGGTATTCAGCTTTACTATCGATCTTGATCTGCGCAACGATAATATCAATAACCATTTCAGCACCCTGCCACCAGAAACCCAAAGGGAGATCAAGAACCTGGGCCAGGATATGTTCAGCGTACAGCAGCTGTTCTTAGACCTGAACGCAGCAGGTCTTAGCGATAGCATCACTATAAGCGGACTGGATAAGACCAGCCAGGCTTATATGGTGCTGACACAGGTGTTCCTGAACAAATACCTTGCTGACATCGCTAAGAACGGCGGCATCATGCTGGGTTATAGCGTTGTTTCGCAACAGCCTTTCCCGCAAAATGTATCTATCATTCCAACCAACCTGAACTTCGAGATATCGTCTTACAAGGACGCAAAAGGACAGGCTACGGCAGACTATCCAGCATATACGCTCAACTACCTGATCATGTCGAAGGGCAGGCCTATGCCGTCGCCAACACAGTTTGCATGGAACTGGGTGGAGAAAGATCAGACCACACAATACGCAGGTGTTATGTCTGTTAACAGGGGGACGTTTATCCAGTTTTTGCACGACATATTGTCGCCATCGCTGAGGAATCTTGCCAAAGTTCCCGGAACGTCTTATAGCGTTAACTGTATCAAATGCAGCTTCGGGTGGAATTATAACACCGACCAGTCGGCACAGGCATTCAACATTGTGCAAAACGGTGGGTCGCATGTGCTCACTTATAGCTACAGCAAAAGCTCTTCGTCAAGCGACAGCATCTATTGCGGTCTGTGGGGTGTATGGGGTAACATCGGCGCAGACTATTCTGTTCAGTCAGATGTATACCTGCAAGGCACTACCATCAGGATAGAAACAACGCTTACCATGCACATGCACCTGAATGTATGTGGCGGTGTAACCGATGGAAACTTTGTAAAGAAGAAACTGGTGGATATTTACACCATAGGTGTCGATGCGCAAGGCCGCATCTCAGTAAGCCAGGCCACGCCACAGATCACAGATATGTCAGACGCTGTTAATCCTGACGGATGGTCTAAGTTCGTTACCCTAGGCCAGATCAACAGCGCAGTTGACAACGTGAAAAATTCTGTTACCGGTTGGATAGACGGTTTCCTTGCCAGCGACTCTGCAACTATCGCTGCTACATTGAACGGCTCTAATGGTTGGGTATTCCCAGGCGGTAAGACTTACTCGTTCCTGAATGCGCAGTTCTCAGATGCACAGGATCTCGTAGCCAATGTACTCTATATTGCTCCAACAGCAACTAAGGCAGAAAGGGCTGCATTGCTGAAAGGACTTCCAGTGGAGTTGGCAAAACTGGTGGCACCCGCAAAAAAAGCAACTGCAGAAGCAGAAACCGAATTAGCATAATCATATTACCACTCCCCAAAGACAAGGAAAGGGCAGTACAATCGTACTGCCTCTCTTCCTGTCGCCTTATTTGATCTATCATTTCATTTACTCAAAAAAACTAAACGCTATGTCTACAAATAAGCTCACCTACTCTACGGAGATGATGGTAAATTTTAAACAAGTAAATGTCGTATCACCTCAAAAAAAATTCCAGGCTTTGCAAACTGCAGACGGCTTCTCGCTGCTGTTTTCTATAAGCACTAATGGCATATTTTATCTTACCGAACAATTGGCTGGCGACTCAACCGGCTGGCAACAAATAGACCTGAGCAGCGATCTGAAAACTGCTCACGCTGGTGCAGCAGTAACAGCCAAAAATTTCGCGGTTTCACAAAACCTGGAGAGCGGTAAGCTTGATATGGCTCTTGCCATAACTGTAGGCGGTAAAGATTATCTCTACCTCTCGCTTAATAATGAATCGAAAACTGGTTCCATCACTGCAGAATCGGTTATGTGGACGGTGATGCCTTACGATGATCCCGCTCATCCTAACCTGACACTCGCTATTGAAAATATCTACATCGCTGATACAAAACGCGAAGAGTATATAGTAGTAGACATATCGAGGAAGAACTATGCAAAGCCTTCCGACTTCCTCGATAGGTATTACATAGATTCGAAGAAAGCAAAAGGCAGGTATTGGAACAACATGGTGATGGGTGGCGATCTGGATCCGGGCATTACCAGTCGTCTTGGCCGCAAAGCAGGCGATAGGGTAGATGGTATATATACGCTGGGTAGCATCAATGGCACTACTGAATTGCTGTATGCGCCACTCTATAATCCATGGAGTCCTGACGCACCGCCTACTGTTACTCGTTTGCAAGTGCCTCAAGGTGCAACTGCATTGGCGGTAACCGATGTAGGCAACAATGCAACAGATCTGTTCGTGGCTGCGAATAAATCGCTGTACTATTTTGCAGCAGGCAAGCAAGACGATGGTGCTGCAGGTTGGCTCATTCAAACCAACGACCTGTTTGAAGGTGTGACCGATCTGTTTGCTTTTTCAACCGATGACAGGTATGTTGTTTGGGGCCTGAACCGCGCCGACCAGATATTCTATACATCGTGCCTGAAGCAGAACGTTACTATTCCCGCGCAGTGGACATTCCCAATGCCGATACTGACTGGCGTTGACCAGGTGTCGCCTTATATCAATGCTGCGGATAGTGCCAATACATTCTTCGCCGTTGCAGGAAATTCGCTGAAGAAAGTAACACAGTCGCCACAAACCAGTATCTGGGATTTCCAGGATATCGTACTTAAGGCGCCTGTTGAAGCAAAAGCAACCAGGTATAGTTCGTATACTACACGTATTGCGCTTACCGATGCCAACGATCAGCCCCTGGCTAAGACAGCGTTGAACCTGAGTTCCAACTCAAGGGTGCCTGTTTATATCAATCACCTGTATTATGTGATCACGGATACCCCGATCCCGGTATACACTGATGCTTCAGGATCTATTACTATAGTTGAACAACTGGAAGACATCGCAGGCGCGCGGTTTACTGTTACTGATGCCAGTGGTGCGCATGCAGAAATAAACCCAATGGACAAGCCATTTAACAAGCTTGCTGCACTAGACTCTTCAGACAAGCTGAAAGGCGCGAACATTGTTCGTCCTGATGGCTCTACTAAGAAGCTCGTTGCTGCTGATGTTAATGAGAGCGATCTCAAAGCTGTTGCTGCAGCCAATGTCAACCTGGCAAAAGCGTACACGGCTGCTGCAACCACAAGTGGCCGTAAACGTGGTCTGATGTTGATGGCAATGCCAACTGGCCATACCATGCAGTTACAGGGTTTTGGTAACACAATCCTTGCTGATGTTGGTGATATCTTCCGTTGGCTGGAATCTGGTGTTGACTATGTATGGCACCTTGTTGAAGATGCGGCTACAGGTTTCTGGCGCTTTGTGGTAACCATTGCGGGCAAGGTATACCAAGGCATTCTGGACTGCGTTGAAAAAGTAGTGAGCGCCGTAAGGTGGGTATACAACCTCATTAAAACAGCGATCGAAGACCTGATCAAGTATCTTGAATTCCTGTTTGAATGGAAAGACATCACACGCACCAAGCAAGTGATCAAGAACATCACCAAACTCTACCTGAAGAACGAGATCGACCAGATCGAAGTTGTAAAAGGGAAATTCAACGACGAGATACAGAACCTGGTTAAGACCATCAACAACTGGGCGGGCATCACCGACTGGAAAGGTCTTGGCGCAGCGGCTACATCACCAGCCAACGCAAGCTCGAAGCCAAACTCAGGTCAGGATGCACCGGGCAACCTGCTGTCGTCGCATTTCCAGAACAACTCCAACAACATTGTTCAGAAGAATCGGAATACGTGGCCGACACCAGGTCAAACTCCGATAGATACGCTGCTGCTGGCGCTGAAGAACGAAGGCACGATACTGGATTCAGTTATCGACCAGTTCAGCAGCCTGGCTAACAGCTACCAGCAAATGAATCTGGAAGATATACTGAAGAGGGTAGTTGCTATCATTGCCGATGGCGTACTCGAAACAGTAGAAAATGTAGTAGACGCTCTGTTCGACATCGTATACGAATTGGCTACGGCTGCACTCAATTTGCTGGATACGCCGATCTACATACCTGTAGTGAGCGACATCCTCGAGTACTTCGGAGTGCCAAGCCTGTCTATGCTCGACCTGTTCTGCTGGATTACAGCGGTACCTGTAACTATTGGTTACAAGATCACCAGGAACACAGCTCCATTCGGTGATGATCAGTTCTCTAATTTGCTGATCAATGCTACCAGCTTTGCGCAAATAGTGGATGCGTTCAGGCAACCGCCGCGCGCAATGATGGTTGAAGAGGCGGGTCTCAAACTGCCTACCGACGGCGGTGGTAGTGATTTTGCCCTGGATTCTGACCTTGATGCACCTCCGACAATGGCTGCCCCTGCAGTTACTGCCGGCCCGATCACAATGCCGAAATCGGTATCGAGCGCGGTATATGTTACGGGGCACACAGCGTCTGGTTTCTTCACCCTGATGTCTTGCTTCGTATCCAGCTTTGAAGCTGCAGACGAAAGTCCTGAGAACGACTGGGGCATACCATCAGCTATCCTTGGTGTATTGAGCGCTGCTACTAATGGTATTGCCGGCGTATTGGTACCTAAGTACCCGATTGAGAATAAAGTGGTAAGCTGGATGAGTACTGCTACTACCGGTACAGTTATCCTCTGCAAACTGATCTTCAGCGGTCCCGCGCAAACGAAATTTGGCGCTGCTACAGGTGTTATGAAAAACCTGAAAGCAGGCGACGGGCGTGCAACGGGAGCTGTTGTGAATACTATTCTCATCATACCCGCATTGGTATGTACCTGCTGGCATTTTTATGAACTGGCACAGAAAGACGCGAGTGCTGAACGTTCTGCTGCTATTATAGATGAAACCAGCAACATGACATCTTACATTAGCCGCATTAGTTATTGTGTGGCCGTTAATGACAAGGAACCTGAAACTAAAGCTATTGCCGTTGGAGTAATGGTAGTAGCCAATGTGTGCACAGCAGGCCTGCAAACTGCAGAAGCTATTGTTGGTGCATAACAGCGAAGTTTCGGTAAATAAAAAGCCGCCCCGTAAGGCGGCTTTTTTTATTCATGATTATCTGCTTCGTTGTCGTCTTCTCGGGGTTTCTCAGGTAAGTTGCCTCGCATTTGCTCCAGTATGTACCTGATGAACAGGCATCCACCTACGCCGGTAAAGTATATGAAAATTACACGCAGGGGAGTGGGATGTATGAACACAAAATCGGCTACCGATTTTTGATCCAGCGGGCCGCTGTAAAACAGGGCAATTGCTATAGTGCCGGCGATAAGCTCGCCGGTAAAAAAAGCGAGCAGCGTTAGTAATACCCATATGATCGTATTCAAACCTTTGGTTTTGGCGATCTGGGCATTTTTGTATGAGAAGAAAATACTTAACAGCAGCTCCGGCATTCTTAGATATTTTTCATGAACTCGGTAACGCTTTCCATTATGTGGCTGATCTGCTCGTTGTTCAGGCCATGGTGGCAAGCCAACAGCATACCGCCGCGCATTACTTTGTCTGCTTCAGGATATCCATTAGCAGAGGCTTTGTGAGCTTCGTGCTTAAAGCCCGGCTGACGGAGGATATTACCTGTAAATACTGTACGTGTCTGGATATTGCGTTTCTCAAGGAAGATCTGCAGGTCGCGACGAATGAACGGCGCTGACTCGCGGATAGTTACCGCAAATGCCAGCCAACCTGTGCGTGAATCAGGCAGTTGCTTTGGCATAATGAAATGCTCTTCGTACTGGCTGAAGAACTCGCGCATGCGGTTGTAGTTAGCAGTACGTGTATCGATATTCTGTGCCAGTTTGTTCAACTGTACGATACCGAATGCTGCACCCATTTCAGATGGCTCGATGTTGTAGCCTGGTTCTTCGAATACGAACTTGGCATCGTAAGGAATGCCTTCGATCTCTACGTTGAAACGGTTCTCGATCTTTTCAGACTCCACGAACAGGGAAGAGCTACGGCCCCAGCTACGCAGCAGGCGACCACGATCGTAGAACGCTTCTGTATTAACGCAAAGCATACCGCCATTGCCCGCACAGTTGATGATGTGCGAACCATAGAAGCTGGTAGTGCTCATATCCGTAAAGCGACCTGAAGAAGCGCCGCCTATTTCAGCACCCAGTGTATCTGCTGAGTCTTCGAGCAGGAAGATGCCGTGTTTGTCGGCTATCTCGCGCAGCTTAGCCCAGTCGGGCAGGTTGCCTATAAGGTTAGGGATGACCATCGCCTTGGTTTTTGGCGTGATCATTTCTTCCACTTTATTAACGTCAAGATTATAAGTGCCTTCTTCCACGTCAACAAAAGCCGGTACCCAGCCCTTTTTAACTAGTGGCGCTACTGTAGTAGAGAAGGTAAGGGCAGGAGTGATGATCTCAGTGCCCGGCTCATAATTCAGCAAGTCGGCAGCCAGGTACAAGGCCGAAGAGCCACTGTTGACCATAATGCCATATTTCTTAGCATAGAGTGCAGCAATGCGTTCTTCCATTTCGCGAACGTTCTTGCCCATTTGGGTAGAGGTGCGCAGCACATTTACCACCGCGTCTATTTCTTCTTCACCATGAACGGTTTTTCCGTAGGGGACGTGAATGTAATCTGTTTGTACCATCGTGTAAGATTAGACTGCGAATGTAATAGTTATGCAGCAATAATAAGTTAACAGTATCTGAAAATTGAATATGAATGAAAAAGGCCGCCTGGAAAGGCGGCCCGTACTATTAAAGCTCTAATTAAAAATTATTTTGCTATGGCGTTGCCATTGCGGTCAAGCTCCACGATCTCGTATCCGAGTTTCTGGAGACCTTCCATAACGCGTGCTTTGTCGCCCACCAGCAATACGTTCATTTTGTCTACATCAGGGATGTAGCGCGTAATGAGCCTGTGCACGTCCTGTGCGGTCATATTACGCAGTATTTCGTTTTGCTTTGATGGGAAGTTGGCAGGCAGATTATATTCCAGTATACGAGACAGGAATGCTGCTTTTTGCTCGCCTTCTTCGTATTTGCGGGCATCAGCCTGGCCCATTGAGTTTTGCGTAAAGCTCAGCTCTTGTGCAGTGATACCTTTTTCGCGGTATTCTTTCATGATCTTCAGGATGTCTACCATAGCGCTATCTGTAGCGTTGGCTTTAATGCCCGAACCGAAAGTGTAGCTGCCAGTGTATTTATTGCCATCGAAACCGCTGCGTGCGCCATATGTCCAGCCACGTTCTTCGCGCAGGTCAAGATTCAGACGGCTGTTGAACGCACCACCGAACGGATAGTTCATTACCGTGCTTTTGTAATAGTCACCGGTAGCGTCATATTTCATGTCAGTAACGTAACCTATGCGGAACTCAGTTTGAGCCGCGTTAGGAACGTCGATGAAATAGATCCTGGTTTTTTCAATTGCAGGAGCTGCAGCGAGTGTTGGCAGTTTTATTTCTGTGGCAGGAAGCTGCTGCAGGAAGTTGATGCCTTTCAGCGCCTGGTCCTGGCTGATGTTGCCCACTACTACAGCCTGTGCACCTGATTTCGAGATGTAGTTGTTGTAGTAATTCTGAATGTCTTCCAGCTGGATATTCTTCAGCGTGGTTTCAGTGCCCATTGTTGGCCATGCCAGAACGTTGTCTTTGCCAAACTGCAATTTTTGGTAAGCAGTGCTGGCAAGGTATCCTGGCCTGTTCATGTTGTTCTTGATAGTTTCCAGCAAGCGGTTCTTGTTGGTGTTGAACGCGTCTTCTGTGAACTTAGGATTCAGGATGCGTTCCTGTACCAGCGCCATCGTCTTATCGAAGTTCTTCGTCAGAGACGTTACAGACATTTCGATACCATCGAGAGTCGTGTAGATGTTGATCTGGCTACCGAGTTTTTCCAGCTCAGTTCCCAGTTGTTCAGCAGAGTAGTTTTTAGTGTCCTCCTGCATCATGGCTGCAAACAGGTTAGACAAACCTGCTTTCGATGGATCGTTAGCATCCATCATCCTACCGCCTTTAAATTTCAGCGTCATAGTCACCACAGGTATTTCGTCTGTTTTGGTGCCGATGGTTCTGATACCGCCCGGCAGTTCCTTGCGCCAGAAGTCAGGCACTTTCACCACAGGGTTAGGCCCATTGCCAGGTATTTTGCTGCGGTCGAAATTGTCTTTAGCTTTTACATATTTCAAGCCATTGTAACCATAATCCGGAGCTTTATAGCCTGCTTCAGATACAGTGTAGTTATCGGCTGCCGCTTTGTTTTCAGGTTGATCTTTTGTCAACACGCTAACAACTACTGCATGTTTGCCTTTGATGTACTGGTTGTACACGCGCATTACATCTTCTTTGGTTACCTTTTTGTACCTGTCCAGGTCTGCCGCCAGGTAGTTAGGGTTGCCTTCGAATGTTTGGTAAGCCGCCAGTTGCGACACTTTACCCGATACGCTTTCCAGGCCCATGATCATTTCTGCTTCGCGGGCGTTGCGGAATTTTTCGATGTCTTCATCGGTTACACCACGCTTTTCAAAAGTAGCCAGGGCTTCACGCACAGCAGCGTCCATATCTGACAGTTTTTTGCCAGGGAACGGTGTGATCGCGAAAGAGAACTCACCTGCCAGCTCGCTGGTTGGGTGCATCGCGAAAGCGTTAACCGCCTGCTGTGTTTTTACCAGTTGTTGGTAGATGATGGAGTTTTTGTTGTTGTAGCCACCAAGGATATCTGCCAGGGCGTCAAGTGGAGCTTCATCTTTGTGATGAGCTGGTACGCCAGGGAAAGTAACACGCAACTGAGGCAGTTTGGCATAGTTGTCCACAAACGACACATACCTTGTTGACGGCAGTGTGAATGTTTCAGGCATCATGTCCTTTACTTCCGGTCCTTTTGGTATAGAACCGAAGTATTTTTCTACCAGTGTTATTACCTCTTTGGTAGTCACATCACCACCAACTGTTACCACCGCATTGTTCGGGCTGTACCAGCGCATGAAGAAGTTCTTCAGATCGTTAACATCTACTCGGTTCAGGTCTTCTACGTAACCAATAGTCAACCATGAATAAGGATGGCCATATGGATACAGGTTCTTAGAAGTCACCTCGCTAACCAAACCATAAGGAACGTTGTCGTAACGCTGACCGCGCTCGTTCTTTACGGTAGCGCGCTGTACTTCGAATTTCTTCTGAGTAACAGCGTCCAGCAGGAAGCCCATACGGTCGGCTTCCAGCCACAGCATTTTTTCCAGCTGGTTGCTAGGTACAGTTTCGAAATAGTTGGTGCGGTCGCGGTTGGTAGTACCGTTCAACTCACCACCTGCTTCGGTGATTATTGAAAAATGTTGTTCGTCGGCTACGTTGTCTGAACCCTGGAACATCATGTGCTCGAAGAAGTGTGCGAAACCGGATTTGCCGATCTCTTCGCGAGCAGAACCTACGTGGTAGGTAACGTCAACGTGCACCAGCGGATCAGAATGGTCTTCATGTACGATCAAAATAAGACCGTTGGGTAATACATATTTCTCGTAGGGAATAACCAGGTTCTTACCTGATTTGTCTGCAGAGACTTTCTCTACAAGTTTTGCCTGGGCCATTGCCGCAGGGCCGTAAAGCGCAACTGCAACCGTTAAGGCCAGAAAAATGCGTTTCATAACAAGGTGGAAATTTGTGTTCCCCGTAAAAATAGGCTTTAGGGGCGAAATTGGTATCACCCGTTTTTTACCCCTATTGTTTGGTGAGCGTATATGTCAATACAATGCTATACGTGCCGCCATTGTAGACGAAGCCGGGTTCAACCAGGGCATCAATGGTAAATGTATTGCCGCTGGTAGATGTGGAGCCACGGGTACCGCTGGCGATTGTTTGGTTAGATGTGGAAATAGTCAGATATGACCCGCTGGTAGATTTTTTGAGCTTAAGGACGCTGGCCGGCATGTTGGTGCTGGCGCCACCACCGGTGGCGCTAAAGTTAGTCGTGGAGGCTTTTACTGCCAGTTGCCAGTTGTAATTGCATTTGACGGTGATGGTCGAAAAACTTGTGATGGTTTTGCCACTCGCCAGGTCACTGACACTTCCGAAGGTAACCGTTGATGGTGACGACGCGGTGATCACATACATGCTGTCGATGGTGGCAGTAGCGGTAGCTGTTCCAGTCCACGCGTATTGCGCGCGGCTGCCGACAGCGCAAAACAGGAAAACCAATATGAAAGCAAATATCCTCACGGCGGCGTCAATGTATATAAAATCGTGAATGAATAATTGCCAGGAGGATAGCTCCAGTTGGTGGCTGCGAAGATCAGACTATATATGAACTGGACGTCAGAATTTAGTTTCTTCTGCGAAAACAAACGTTGGTCAGTGTTGGTGAGCTGAAGTGCTGTGCTCACGAGGTTGCTGACATTGGATGAATTGTGCGATACAAACAGCAGCTTAACTGGGTATGGACTTGTAAGGGTGAAACCTGATGGGCTGGTCACCGACGATACCCTGGCATATACCTCACGGTTCTTATCCTTAGAGGAAAGTTGAAGAGTAAGCGCATTGCTAATGGTTTGATCAGCTTCTATTTTAGCCACGGTATTGAGGCTAAAATTCAGGCTGGTATTGGATATGACCTGGATATAGTTATCAAGGTTTTGCGAATAACCATGCAGTGATAGCAGCACTAACAATATGACCAGGGGAAACCTCATGAATATTATCCCTAACTCGGAACGCCGTAAAAATAGGCCTGTAAATTTACATAGCGAAGGAATTGAGTTTGCTTAACATACCCTTTGCAAATATTGATATACTATAAAGCTGTGATAATTGCGTATTTACGCGGCTTATTTACAATAAAAACATGCAATAATCTTGTATTTTAGATTGAAATGTGCTTGTTTTGTGTCCAGCTATGATCAGGCTTAATATTTTCATCTTGGCCATTATTTGTGTTATCGCGTTGCCTTTCAGCAGCGTCGCACAAAATCTCGGCGCGTATCCTACTACATTGGATTTTAAACTGGCCAATGGCCAAAGCGAAGCTCAAGTAGTAAACATAACCAACAGCTCTAAAGCAAAGGTTCAGTTCAGGTTGTACTTCAACGACTGGATACGTGATAGCCTGGGTGGTCACGAATATTATGAGCCCAATACGATTCCCCGTTCTGCTTCACGTTGGGTAACGGTTAACCGGAACTTCATAGAGTTAGAACCTGGGCAGTCGACCACTGTAACGGTAAAGATGGCTGTGCCTGATTCAGCAGAGGCAGCAAACGAGATGAAATGGTCGATGCTGTTTATTGAAACCGTGCAGGAACAAACAGCCGCCGCCAGCAAAACACCACAAACATCGGTGCGTAACCTGTTGCGTATCGGCGTACACATCTACCAAACACCACCTACACTCACGAAGAAAGAAGTAAAGATCTACGACCTGAAACCTGCTGTTGACACTACGCCAAACGCATACAATCTTGTTTGTCAAAATACCGGCGAGATCATGCTGGAGTGTAAATCTTACCTTGAAGTTACTTCGCTGGCGGATGGTAAAAAGACAAAGGTAGAAGCTCTTGAGTTCCCGATGTTCCCTGATCAGCGCCGCCTGGTGCGTTATGAGCTGCCTAAGTCTTTGGCAAAGGGCAAATATTCAGTGCTCGGTGTAATAGATGGTGGTGAAGACCTGTCCCTCGAAGCCATTGAGAGTACAGTAGAAGTACAGTAGAAGTACAGTAGTCTTGTTTACTGGCACAGTATTGGAGCTCTTCCTCAAAACAAAACGACATGAGATCCCGTATAGCTTTTGCACTGGTGGTCTGCTTTAGTCCGCTATTCATTTATATGTCCTGCAAGGACTCAACAACCTCTCCCGGTAAAGGCTGCAACGGTGTTATTTGCACCATGGAGTTCAGAGGCATCACATTGCAAGTAAACGACAATGAGGGCAACCCGGTAAAGCTGGATGAAGCGTACACAATACGCGTAAAGACTGGAGAACAGATAACTCACGACGCCAACTCAACTACCATTGGCAGCTATACAGTACTTGACGACGGATACCAGAAGAAGCTGGCACAATCCACCGCAGAGTTCCGTTTCGTTGGTAAGCGTGGCGGGCAGGAAGTTGTCAACGAGCTTTACACCATCTCAGCCGACTGCTGCCATATCAGCAAACAATCGGGCAAGACCGACGTAACACTTCCTTAAATCACAAGCCATCATCCAGGTTTAGGGTGATGATGTCAGGCTTTACCACGAAGTTGCTGTTGTACCTGTAGCGCAGGTTGGTGTTCAGCAATATCTTGTACGAAGGTTCGCCGGCAACATCTCTTGGGAAGTATAACCCTCTCAGTTCCATAGTACCGAAAACCAGGGCATTGTTTCGCACGCGGATACCACCGCCAATAGCAGTGTATATATCAGCCTTCTGAAAACTCTCCTGCTCAGGCGTGATGGTCACTGCATTCACTGTAACGAAGGGTGCGAACCGGAAACCAAGGATGCTATACTTCAGGTAGAAATACGTTTCAGACAGAACGCCTATACGCTGATCGCCGGTTATCCAGCGGGAGTTGAAGTTGTACAAGCCAAACGGGTTGTTGATCCTTAATACATCTCCGGCATAACGGTTGAAGATTCCCGAATAGCTCACGCTGCTGAACTGCCTGATACGCGTGCTGCCAGCGGTGAACATCCGGGTAAACATGTTGGTGCCTATTAGCAACCCCGCATCTTCCAGTGTATAGCCCCGGTAAAAAGCACCCGTCCGGAAGAAGAACCGGTAGAAGTCCTTGCCCGGCGAGATATAATACCTGTCGGCTTTGATACCGGCATAAGGGCGCTCCAGCCACAATTGCTTTTGCCAGCCGCCCGTTACCGAAACGTTGTAACCGTATGGGATATCCTCCGTGATTCCGAAGCCAAATACATAGTTGGTCTTATAGAAGTTCTGCCGGAAGAAGGTGATCTGCCCCAATACCGTTTCGGTATTATTGAAGATAGGGTCGAACCCCGTCACCTGCTCCGGCACCTGATCGAAGATGTTGCGTGCGTACCTGGCCGATATAAACTTCCTGTCGCGGATGCGATTGGCTATGAGCTTGTCGGTGATGAGGTTATAGCCAAACCAGCCATCGTAAGCGCGCCTGTCGTATTTAAAGAACATGCTGTCGGCACGGCCCTTTTCATAAGCTTTTATTGACTCGCCTTTAGCATAGATCAATCCCCCTGCCAGCCTTGTGTTGGGCGATACCAGCGGTCGTTCCAGCTTGACATAATACCCATGTTCCTCTTCCCATTGGTCGAATAGGGTTTGGCCGGCTGTGAAGATCCCGAAATAGCCATTGATGAAGCTACCGCCAATGCTATACTTGGTGTACTCAGCCTTGTAGCCGAACACCGGGTCCCTGTCGCCATGAAGCAAGGTGCGCAGCTTGACGCGCTGGCCCATGCCCAGCAGGTTCAGTTCCTGCACCTCGACGGTTGCCCGCTGCAGGCTGCCGATGTCGAATCCGCCCGACAAAGTGAACAGGTCTTTAGTGATCACCTCTATATCCACCGTATCCGATCCGTTCACCGGCTTCACCACTATGCGCACATCCTGTATAAAGTTGAGCGTCCGAAGGAAACGTTCGTTGTCTGCCGTACGATAGGGATCGAGGCGGGTGCCCGGCCTTATAAAGAGGTGGTTGCGTATCACCCATTCCCGGGTATTGGGGTGCAGGGCGTGCATTACGTTGTAGGCCAGCACTTCCATTTTCCGGGTGGAGTCTTTGATCCCCTGTTTGAAGCTGATGCGGGTGATGGTGATGTCCCTGATGTATCTACCATCGTACTCCTTGTATGGGTTCTCGCTCAGAGTGTTGAGGGTAGAGTTCCATGCCGCGGTGTCGTTGGGATTGCGGGTGATGGCGTCCAGGCCCTTTTTCCATAGTCCCGACAGCCACTTGCTTTTCTTGAAGACCTTGATACTATCCAGCGTCAGCGAGTCGAGTTTGCGCTGGGCTGATGACGGCAACGGGCAGGCGAGCACTATCGTGCAGAGCAGCAGTAGCATGCGGCAACACCCCTTCAACCGTTTCAGTATCAAAATACTTTGCTGATTTTTGTTACAACACCACAAAAATCATACGAAGTACACTGCTACTGCTTGAAGGTAGCCTGGCAAGACTCGTTCACGAGGCCGGATGAATCGACCACGGTGTAGTTGATCACGATCTCGTTGTCGTTGAAGGTGCCGAGGCCCTGGTAAGTGACGCCGCCGGCTTTTTGCACGGGCACATTCACTGTTTTGTTCTGCGGGTTAAGATCGGCGAAGATGGACTGTGACCAGCTCTTGGTCCAGAAGCCCTTGATAATGATGCGGTTAATGTATGTAGGCACCGGCTCAATGTACACAGGGAACTCTGTTGGTCCTGACTGTGAGCAATTATGAGCTTCTGTATAAGTTCCATTGAAAGCCACGGCAAAATTCACATAAGGCCTTATGGTGAGCGACATGGGGTGGTTGGAAATACCCTTGCCCCTGGCCGAATCAGTTACGTAGAAATTGTATTTGCCTTCGGGTGTTTTGTTGGCAGTTAGCGTCATCACCGATACGAACGGTGGCACGCCGGACTGGGGTGTAAAACTGGCTTTAACGCCTAGTGGCAGGTCGGCAGCGTTCAGTTTCACCACGTCGCTTTTGCCGGCCAGCGGTTTTACACTCAGCTGCAGGCGCACTTCGCCAATACGCTCTACTGAGGTATCACGTACACCATCTACTTTGTAGGAGAACAGCTCTTGGGGTGTCGGGTCGGGGCCCGGTTCTTCGTCTCCACCTTTTTTACAACCTGTAACCGATGCTATAACAACCAGCGCCGCCATGGCCAGCGCTGTATTTAATCTGTTTCTGAGGGCCTTTGCCATAAAATAAAGATAAGGATATAGTGTTTAGGTTGAGTTATATAATTTGTTATAATAGACGGGTGTTTGTTGATTTTGGTTGATGGTTTGTCGTCTGATTAAGTAGTTTTCTATGTGTTGATAGCAATTGTTGCCGTTTTTGTCATGAATTCTCGATTTGTTGTTGCAATGTCGCGAGCTCACGGAGGCGTAATCTAGTCCTGTATTGGCTTTGGGTGGAATAGAGTGTTTCATAGGTTATAGTTTTTGTTGCCAGATAGCTTGTTTTGTTGCCGTTTGTTGTTCTTTCTGTCTGAACCGCTGATCTGAATGATTTTAAGGATCCCGCTGATTTTGTTACAACGGTTCTGAATTGTTACTCGCCGAACACTACGCTGGGCTTGAGTTTTGCTCCCAATTGGTTAGCTTTTGTATGTCTTTTTTCAAGGTGCTCACGAGCTCGCTGCGCTCGGTTGTTAGCTTTTGTTCGCCGTTTTTGGTGTTTTTTTTCATGATGTAATGCAGGATGGCGGGCATTGGGGTTAAGGTTTTTATCTACTGCAAATATATAATAAATTATTTATTTAGTGGAGTGCGATTACGTGAACAAACTCCCCTCCTTAGTTAAGGAGGGGAGTTTGCAGAGAGCCTGAAGGGCTCGTTGCAAACCGGGGTGGTTGGATGGCTGAGGAATGTTCCTTCAGCCGAAGTTTAAACCCTCAACGTTTCAACCACCCCGACCGGCAACGGGCTGGTCGCCCTCTGCCGGTGTGCCCCTCCTCATCTGAGGAGGGGAGTTATGAAGATCTATAAACGAAAACGCCCCTCGATCGAGGGGCGTTTTTGTTGTTATGATTTTACCGTGTCGGTTATTATTTCTTCCTTCCTCTTTCCTGCAAAGACGAGGAGCAGGATGCCCAGGATGACCATCACCACGGCTATGATCTCGGCCTGGGTGGGGTGCAGGAAGCCCCAGTCGTATTTATAGTTCACGCGTATCTTCTCGATAAAGAAACGTTCGATGCCGTTGAATATAAGGTAGAGGCCAAACATTTGCCAGGCATATTTCAGCTTTTTGCGTAGCGACCACAGGATAGCAAACAAGATCATACATGTAGCAAACTCGTAGAGCGGGGTAGGGAACACGCCTGCGGGCAGTACGGCACAGTAGTTGCCGGTGCAGCCTGCGAGGGCTATGCCTTCGTTGTTTACATTGTGGGCATAGTTCATGGCAAACATCCAGTCGGGCAGCCAGCCTGGGGCCGGTGCATATTTCTGCGGCACGTGCATACCGAAGTTGGAACGGAAGTATTGACCCGCTTCAAGTACGCTCTGTTGGAAATCGGCCATTGTAGCTGCGTGCAGGTGTCCATCGGCGCCGGTTACATATGCGCTGTTGAAGATGCCCCAGTCGCCATCGCCGGCAAAGTGACAGCCAAGGCGGCCCAGTCCGTAAGACAGTATAAGGCCCGGTGCTGCCGCATCGCACAGGTGTTTGAACGGTATGTTGTGCTTTCTTGCATACCACCACAGGGCAGCAGTCGCCACTATCAATCCGCCGTAGAAAGTAAGTCCCGATGAAGAGAGCAGGCTTTCGGCAGGATTGGCAATAAAGTCATCCCATGTTTCAAACGCGTTGAAGATCTTGGCGCCGGCCAATCCACCTATGGCGGCGATGATCACGATCTCGCCAATGCGCTGGTGCGGGTAAGTGGCTACGCGTTTGGTCTTAGGTTCGGGCAGCTGGTCTTTTTTCTTCTCGGCGTATTTGCTGTAAGCCATTAGCAGTGCGCCTACTATGCCTATCACTACATTGCCCTGTAGTGAGAACAGGTAACCCATGGGGTTGGGCGCTATGGTAGCAGCATTGCCGAAAAAACCACCCACCTTATAGCCCAGTATAAAACCTAGGAAAGCCGCCCAGAACAATTCATTGGCCGAGGCGGGGTGGCCTACTTCTATGGTTTCAAATTCGGGCACCAGCAGGCCTTGCGATTCTTTACGCTTCAGTTCCTGGGTGAGCGTCCACGCGGCACCAAGGAAAGATAAGGCAACGAGAAAGCCGAAGGTTTTGAAGATGCTCAGCCATTCAGGCATCTCGGTTCCAAACAGATTTTGGAGTAGGTATTGAAAATCAGGATACATAAACTGGGCGTAAATGTAGAAGATTAGGATAAGCCTGCCAAACATGCTAAACACACGAGCATGGAGGCAGTGACTGGGGATAGATTTGCGTTTAATGCTGTTTTAAAACGGCAGTACCATGTTCTATCACCAGAATGCACGAACAATATTCGTATGCGCTTTTTTTGTGCTGTTCGCATACATGATCACCGGTATCGTATGCATGCCGTTGGTGCAGTCGGACGCAATAGCGGGATTTTTATCGCTGAATAATGCCTTGCTGGGCAAGGGCGCGAATTACTATTACCAGATCGACCCTTCGGGGATGATGCATAAACGGTTCTACGCCTGGCATGCGCCGGGGCAGTACCTGGTACCTTATATATTGGGCAAGCCATTTAATAATATTGGGTATGGCGTGCTCCTCACAGAGTACACCGCATTGATGGCGGGAAGCGTTCTGTACATCCGGCTCCTGCGAAAGTTCCATATTCCCGATGTCGTAATTGCGCTGAGCATGCTGCTGATATTTGTGCAGCGGTTTTTTCATGGCGTGCTGCTGGTGTACAAAACCGCCGATGTATGGGTGTTTTTCCTGGTGCCGGCTTTGTTGTTGTCGTTAATAAATTATCACCGGCAGCAAAATGGAAGGATGGGGTGGTGGGGATATATATTGGCTATGGTATTGGTGCACTCACTGGGGATGTTTGTCAAGAACAGCTATGTGGTGTTTGCTGCGTTTGCCGTGATATTCTTTTTTGTGGCAGAAGTGTGGCGGCAGGCCGATTCGCGCCAGTTCAGTCCGAAGAAGGTAGTATACCATGCAGTGCCTGGGGTAGTCTTCAGCTTGCTGCTGGGTGTGGCCTATGTCAGTTTTTATTCGCGCGGCGATACGCCGATGATACCGTTGCAGGTGGCTGCGCCTCCGGGACTGCGCGAGGCCAATCTCCTTTTGTATCCCATCATCACGGTGTTGAATTCGCCGTTTAGTTTCAACGCGCTTATGTACAGGCTACCTGCTGTTACGATGAACGAATTGTACGCCGGAGCTTTCTCGGCAAAAGCACTGGCAATAGGTGTGCTGATGGTGTGCCCCGTGTTGCTGGTGTTCTATAAGGTGTGGCGTGACCAACAGTTTTCGCGCGAATGGAAAATGCTGGGGTTCGCGATCTTGTTGTTCTATTGCGCTGCATGGGGATGGTTTACCTACACACACGCCGACATATCGAACGAGGAACGGCTGATCCTGCCCGCGGTAATGGTAGTGACACCCATGCTGGTGTGCCAGGGCTTGAGAAACCCACTCGGCGGTTGGATTGTAGGTGGGTACTTCGTCCTGTCCTTTATTTTTTCAGGTACAGCATTGTATTCACTGAAAAAGCAATATGACACAGCTTCGGTGGTAGAACGTGGGGAAGTCTTCAACCATTTCCTGGTGAGCCAGCGAAATGGCTCCGGGAAGGAGCACATCCAACTGAAGGGAATAATTGCCGGAGACAGAAGCAAAGCCTTGCTGGTGGTGCGGACAGCTGAGGACTTTTTCAGAACGGGGCTCAGCATGCCGGCAGTGGCCAGCGGGTACAATCATTACCACGAGGTGGAGGAGATAGCCCGGAATAATCGCCATTTTTACGTTGCCGAAGGATACCGGCGGGTTTATTTCCTGGTGCCGGCAAAGCAGTTTATCCCCAAAATGTCGCGCAGCCTGCGGGTCATCGACACAAAAATGCGCTCGTATAAACTGCTGTGTTACGATCTCTAAGGCGTTTTTAGGGTAAACACAACCGAATTACTAACAAGCTATTGCACGGAAGTGTTTTTTTACTACTTTTGCAATCCCCTCAAGGTCGCGTGGCCGAGTGGCTAGGCACAGGTCTGCAAAACCTTCTACAGCGGTTCGAATCCGCTCGCGACCTCGGTTATATTTTCAACGACACCCGGCACCTGCCGGGTGTCTGCATTTAACGCTGGGCTTGTTCTTGTTGGCATTTTAAATTTATATAACCAATTGTGATATTCTCGCATTTTACGCTAATTTTGAGAGCGATTAAGACCCCTGATTTCAAGTCGCCAATTGATAATTGGAGCATTGTCTTAATATATACTTTTTATATTACAGAAAGCTAGTAGATGGAAGACAATTTATCCGGAAAACCGTTCGAGAAACACGAAACTGCAGACAACTCAATCACCATCAAATGGTTCTTCTCTACGCTGTTAGGAGTATGGCCATGGTTCTTGATCAGCATCATTGTTTCATTATCAGTAGGTCAGTTGTACCTGCGCTATACCACGCCGATATACAGCACAGGTGCTGAGATCATTCTTGGAACCGGGGGCAGCAAATCTGATGCGATAGCGCTGGAGGGTCTTGGTAGCCTGACCAGTACCAACAACAAGGTGTCGATGGACAACGAGCTGAGGTTAATGCGCAGCAAGACCATGATGAAAAAAGTGGTGACGGAGCTTAACCTCAACGTTCGTTACCTGATCTCGGGCAGGTTGAAAACAGCTGAATTGTATAGCGACAGGCCGTTCAACTTCCGTGTGCTGCTTCCTGAGCCGGATTCACTAGCCAGTTATTTTAACTGCACTGTTGAATTTGCGGGTAAAGACCACTATATCCTGTCTGATGCCGGGAAACAAACAAAGCACAGGTTTGGAGATACAATAGTTTGCTCGGTAGGAAAGGTGCTGGTAACGTCAACAGGACGCCCGATCATCAACCCTTCTGAAAAATACCAGGTACTGGTTACACCGATTGAGGATGCAGCTGCCAAACATGTTGGAGGACTTAGCGTGGTGATCCCATCTAAGACCTCGAGCGCGATGACGATAAATGTGGTTGATGAAATAGCGCAGCGGGGTTCTGACGTTGTCAACAAGCTTATCGAAGTATATATCAAAGAAAATGTCAACGACAAAAACCGTGTTGCCAACAACACCATAGCCTTTATTGAAGACCGCCTGAGAGATGTAAGTAGTGACCTTAGCGGCATTGAAGGCGAGATCGAAGGTTTTAAGAAAAGCAACGAGCTGATCAACATCAGCAGCGAGGCAGAATACCTGTTCAGTTCATCAACTGCAAAAGAAGAGAAGATTCAGGAAAAATACATTGAGCTGGAGATACTGAAAGGTGTAGAGAAGAACATAAATGAGCGTAAAGAAATGCCGGGCAGCACCGTAGTAAGCGATCCGTCTGTTATGACCTTCCTCGACAGGTTGAATAGCCTTGAGCTGGAAAGGACAAAACTGCTGCAAACAACTACAGAAAGCAACCCTGCTGCAAAAGCGCTGAATAACCAGATAGAAAGCGCACGTGCCAGCGTAATGAGCAGCATCTTGGCTAAGAAGAAACTGTTAGAACTGACGGTTAGTGAATACGAAAGGCAACGTGGCCAGCTTGGCTACCAGATCAAAGGTGTGCCGGGTAAAGAGCGTGTTTTTCTTGAATACTCGCGCCAACAGACCATTAAGCAGGACCTTTACCTTTTCCTGTTGAAAAAGAGGGAAGAAACGGCGATCACCAAATCAACCAATGTAGCAAGTGCAAGGGTTATCGACCCAGCCAGACCATCGGGTTGGCCAATATCACCAAACAGGTCAAAGATCATGTCGATCTCGTTCTTCTGCGGCTTGTTGATACCGGGCTTGTTGCTATACATGAGGCGTATTACCAACACAAGGATCATCAGCAAAGTAGACATAGCAAAGCAAACGCATGCTCCGTTGCTTGGTGAGATAGGCCACTACGACGAGAACCAGACGGTAGCTGTTAAAGCCAATAGCCGCAGCCCGCTTGCTGAGCAATTCAGGGTGATGCGTACCAACCTGCAATTCCTGCTGACAGATAAGAATGATAAGGTGATACTGCTGACATCGACCATGAGCGGTGAGGGTAAATCTTTCATCGCCGTAAATCTGGCGAGCACATTTGCGATCTCGGGTAAGAAGGTGGTGTTGATGGAAATGGATTTGCGTAAGCCAAAAATATCCAGCAACCTGGGTCTTGATAACAGCGTCGGTTTTTCGAGCTACATTATCGGCAAGGCTAGCCTTGATGATATTATCAAGCCCACTGAAGTTTCGGAAAACCTGTTTGTATTGCCTTCAGGTCCGATACCGCCAAACCCTGCAGAGCTGATCCTGATGGCGAAAACGGATGAGCTGTTTAAGGAACTGCGTGAACGATTTGATTATATAGTGATCGATACAGCGCCTCTGGGCCTGGTAACCGATGCTCAACTTCTTGGTAGATATGCTGACGCTTCTCTTTACGTAGTGCGCCAGGCTTATACCTTCAAACACCAGATACAGATACCACACGAGGCATACACTCAAAACAAGCTTCCGAAGATGTCGCTGGTTGTGAACGACGTGAAGATGAATCTTGGCTTCCTGTATGGCTACGGTTATGGCTATGGCTATGGTTATGGTTACGGCTACGGTTATGGCTACGGCAATGGTTACGGCTACGGAGTGTACGGCAACGGATATTTCCAGGAAGAGAAGAAGGTTTCCGGAATTGCGAAAGTGCTTCAGAAAATAAAACGCTAACCACCTAGAAAAACTGTTATCATGTTACCCCAACAGGAAGCCGTCCGCATACCGGATGCTGAAATAGAATGGGACCAGGTCATCTCAGGCAGCAAGCCGACATTTAGCATAAACTTTGCTGAAATATGGCGGTATAGGGATCTGCTGGTGTTATTCGTGAGGCGTGATGTGGTCACCGTCTACAAACAAACCGTACTTGGGCCGGCCTGGTTTTTTGTCCAGCCGGTACTTACCTCTCTGATCTTTGCGTTTGTATTTGGCAACCTCGCTGGCATATCAACCGGTGGTGTACCTCAGCTATTATTTTACTTGTGTGGCATTACGATCTGGAACTTTTTTTCAGATACGCTGAACTCTACCTCCCGAACGTTTACTGACAACGCCGGAATCTTCGGTAAGGTATATTTTCCGCGCATGATCCTTCCGCTGTCGAAGGCGATCTCCGGTTTCTTCAAATTTTTGATACAGTTTGCGTTTTTCCTGGTTGTCTGGGCATACTATGTATTTGTCGAGAAATCTGTGAGTCCTAACAGCTGGATGCTGATCGCGCCGTTCCTGGTCGTGTTGATGGCGCTGATAGGCCTTGCCCTCGGTATCATCATTACGTCTATGACAACGAAGTACAGGGATCTTGTATTCCTGGTAGGGTTCGGTGTGCAACTGCTTATGTATGCCTCGCCGGTCATCTACCCGGTGGCATCGCTGCCTGAGAAATACCAGTCGCTAATGTGGTTCAACCCACTGACCTCGATATTTGAAACTTTCAAGTATGCCTTCCTTGGCAACGGGATCCTCTCTATCCAGGGGTTGGTATATAGTACTGTTTGCGGTATCGTGTTGTTTGTGTGTGGTATATTTGTTTTCAACAAGGTGGAACACACGTTTGTTGATACAGTCTAAATTGCAATTAGTTCCGGCTTCTAAAAGCCGATACAAGGGATCAGGGAGAGAACAAAGGATCCAAACAATCGTCAAATTGTCTGATGTGAGTGGCAAGGCGAAGCCGTGCCCATAGTTGCTGTAATAATTCCTTAAACACTATTTTTTCGCCATGAGTAACGTAGTGATTAAAGTTGAACATCTTGCAAAGCAATACCGTTTAGGTGCCATAGGACACGGTTATCTGAGAGACGATGTCGCCAGGTACCTGGCGAAGCTGAGAGGGAAGGAAGATCCCTTTTCGAAAATAGCTGAAGTGAACGATAGGTCCACCAAAGGGAACAGCGACTATGTGTGGGCAATAAAGGATATCAGTTTTGAACTGAGGCAGGGAGAGGTGCTGGGCATAGTAGGTAAAAATGGCTCAGGCAAAAGCACCCTGCTGAAAATACTTTCAAAGGTCACAAAGCCCACCCGCGGAAACATAAAAATGAAAGGACGGGTAGCATCGCTGTTGGAGGTAGGTACCGGATTTAACCCGGATCTTACGGGCAGAGAGAATATCTTTCTCAATGGCGCCATACTCGGTATGTCTACAGCAGAGATCAAGGCCAAGTTTGATGAGATAGTAGACTTTTCGGGAGTGGAAAGATATATCGATACCCCGGTGAAGCGCTATAGCAGCGGTATGTATGTACGCCTGGCGTTTGCAGTGGCTGCGTTTCTTGAACCTGAGATACTGATCATTGACGAGGTGCTGGCTGTTGGCGATGTGGAGTTTCAGCGGAAGTGCCTGGGGAAGATGAAAGATGTAAGCAATAAGGAAGGCAGAACTGTTTTGTTTGTGAGCCACAATATGGGAGCAATAAAGGGTTTGTGCAAGTCCGGGCTATATCTTAAAAATGGCATGACTGAAAGAATGGGTGAGATAAATGAGGTGATCGATTATTTCCTGCAGAAGGATGGCGGCAGTTTTAATGACGTTGGTTGCCCGGTACGAGAGTTTGACGACAATGCTACGATTCCCATCCAGCTTAAAAAAGTATGGCTTACCGATATGTCGGGCAGAACCAGGAGCGACTTTGATGTGTTTGACCAGGTAATATGCAACGTAGAATATAAAGTAAGAGAAAAGGTGATGGGGGTGACGCCTATCATCAATGTGAACAGGGATGGACATGAACTGTTCAGATCGTTTGCATGTGACCTGGATGAAAATATCCTGGAAGGCCAGGAACCTGACGTTTACAGGTATTCAGTTAAGCTTCCTCTTCCGTTGAAGAAAGGTTTTTACCAGGTGAGTTTAGGGCTTGGCAAACTTCGCGTAAGAGATATTGACTTTGCTGATGACGCTTTGTCGTTTTTTGTGGATGAGTTGTCATTTGACCCAACAAACAAATCGTACACAGCAAACAGACCCGGAGTGGTACCTGCTCTTTTAAAATGGGAAAAAGTATGAATACAGTGACATTCATACATTTTCAATGGTACGCCCTGGTTTGAATTTTTCTACAAGAAATTTTCGGTTGACAGTCCTTTCGATGAGGAATACACCGATACAGCCTCATGGGGCTTACAATTGCCTTATGTGATTGACAAGGGCGAAGCCGTGCCCAAAGAGGCGCAAAAAATCTTAAATAACGTTTCCAGAAATGAGTAAAGTGGTCATTAAAGTAGAAGATCTATCCAAACAGTATAGATTGGGCAGTGTTGGTACTGGCTATTTGAAAGACGACATAAGCAGATACTGGTCGAAGCTGAGAGGCAAAGACGATCCCTTTTTAAAGATCGGTGAAGCAAATGACCGCACCACGAGAGGAGATAGTGAATACGTGTGGGCGATCAAAAATGTGAACTTTGATGTAAACCAGGGAGAAGTACTTGGTGTTGTAGGTCGCAATGGTGCTGGCAAAAGCACATTGCTCAAATTGCTGTCGAGGGTCACGAAGCCAACAAGTGGTAGCATTAAGATCAAAGGTCGTATTGCATCGCTGCTGGAAGTGGGTACGGGATTTCATCCGGACCTGACTGGTCGCGAGAACATTTTTTTGAATGGTGCCATACTTGGTATGACCAAGGCGGAAATAGCAGCGAAGTTTGACGAGATAGTTGCTTTTGCTGGTGTTGAACGGTATATAGATACTCCTGTTAAAAGATACAGCAGTGGCATGTATGTGCGGCTGGCTTTTGCAGTAGCGGCCCACTTGCAACCAGAGATATTGATCGTGGACGAAGTGCTGGCGGTAGGTGATGCTGAATTTCAGAAGAAGTGCATCGGAAAGATGCGCGATGTAAGCCATAACGAAGGCAGAACTGTAATATTTGTAAGCCATAACATGCAGGCGGTTTCTAACCTTTGCGATAGGTGCTTGCTTATAGAGCAGGGATCGGTGGCAGCGACAGGAAGGCCCGACGAGATCATCACCCGTTACCTGGCTGCCGGGGGAGAGATGACTGAATTCACGGAGTGGCAAGGAAATGAAGGCGATGAAAATGGCGCTTTGCTGGCCACGTGGGTACGTAGCCTCGCAAACGATGGTGTTTTTGACACATCGTCAGAATTCGAAGTAGGCGTAAAAGTGCAATTGCATAGAGATATTGAAGGGCTGATACTTGGCTTTTGGATATACTCACAGGAAGACTCGGCGCCTCTTGCATATATTCTTTACGATGATGCCGAAGATGGAGTGCCGCCGCTAGTAAAAAGTGGTGTTTTTGAAAAGCGCTTTATCGTTCCGGCAAACTTGTTGTCTTTCGGGAATTACAAGATCAAGTTTGATTTCGGTATTCACAATATTAAAGCAATTGGAAGGGAAGGAACCGGCTCGTTGTCGTTGAGAATGCACAACTACAAAGGAGGGGGAAGACGTTTTAATGTTGGTGAACACAGACACTATTCAGGTCTGTTCAGACCGATGGTGAAGGTTGTGTAGAGTGCAACTTAAGTGAACATAATAAAGTTGCTTACTCAATCAATATACGTGGCTCCATGGTAATAGAAGTTTTACAAACCCTGATATTTTTGCATGTCTAAGATTGTTTCCATACAATTACTTAGAGCAGTTGCCTGTGTTTTGGTGTTACTGATTCACTTATCATTGTTTGTTCCCAATACGTTATTTGGCGGGGCGATCGGGGTGGATTTGTTCTTCTTAATCTCTGGATATATTATCGCGTCGTCTATCGACAATATGAGACAAAAGGACAGAGCGCTCAATTTTGCTGTTAACCGCTTTAGTCGCGTCGTTCCTTATTACTATTTGATGACGGTTGTATTAGTTGCAGCTGCATATTTCTTTACCGGTGCTTTTGATCGGAACAAGTTCATTTTGTCCTTACTATTCTATCCGCAGTCTGGTGATCCGTCAATTATGCCCGGCTGGTCTTTAAATCATGAAATATTTTTCTACCTGTTCATGACGTTGATGCTGGTAGTACAAAGGGGTAAAGTGAACCACTGGTTAAATATTGGCGCTTTCACTTTACTTGTAGCTACAGCCGCAACATTGCCTGTTGACAATTACTTTGTGTCTTTTGTTGGCACTTCTATAAATATCACTTTCGCGATTGGTTATGTTATTTACTTACTTCGGGATAGGATAGTGCCTCGCTTTGCCAGTAATGGGCTTCTGTTAATAAGTGTTGTTTTATTCCTGGCTACCATTATGTTCTCTTTAGATTTTAATCAGAACTATCAGGATGCTTATAAAAGGGAATCAATTTTCTTTTTCGGATTTTTGGTTCCTATACCAAGGGTGTTAGGTTGGGGAATACCGTCAGCTTTTCTGTTTCTAACAATTTTGGCAAAAGAAAACGCCTTAACCAAACCCAATAGATTGGTAATGAAGATTGGGGACGCATCATACACTGTTTACCTTATTCAAGGGCTTATGATGCTTTTATTGTCGCTCATTCAACCTGTTTCCGTGTGGTTATTGGTGGTGACACTTTTCGCCACACTTGGCGCTTCGGTTTTGTTATATGGGCTGGAAAGTAACGTCGCGAAATTTAGTAAAAGGGTATTGAGTTGGGGGCTTGTCAAACAGCCCAAAATAGTTGGAAGCTCAAGCAACGCGCTTGAGGTGAAATAAAAACACATGGAGATAATAAGCCACAGAGGATATTGGAAGACCACGGAAGAGAAAAATTCCGTAGCTGCGTTCGAGCGCTCTTTCAGTCTTGGTTTTGGTACCGAGACCGATGTACGTGATTATCGCGGCGAGCTGGTAATATCTCATGATATAGCAACAGCCGATTGTATCAGCCTGGTTGACTTCATGAATATTTATCAGCAAAGCGGTTGTAAGGGCCGGCTGGCGCTAAATATCAAAGCCGATGGTTTGCAGAAAGATCTCTTACGCATATTGAATAGCTATGCGGGCACTAGCCATTTCGTGTTCGATATGTCGGTGCCGGATACTATAGGCTATCTTACCAATAGCATTCCTGTATTCAGCAGGCATAGCGAGTACGAACCACATCCGCCATTTTACGAAAAATGTCATGGCGTGTGGCTCGATGCCTTTGTGGACACGTGGTATTCGACCGACGTGATCAAAGCCCACATAGAAAGCGGTAAAGAGGTGGCTATAGTATCGCCCGAACTGCATAAGCGGGAGCATGCAGGATTGTGGGAGCTGCTTAAACAAAACAATATCGCCAACCTGGACGGGGTGATCTTATGCACCGACCTGCCGGAGGAGGCACAACAATTTTTCTTCGCATAGATTATGGCAATCAAGGCTATTATATTCGATATGGATGGCGTGCTGATAGACGCCAGGGAGTGGCACTATGAATCGCTCAACAAAGCATTGGGTCTTTTTGGTGCAGAGATAAGCAGGTATGATCACCTGGTAACCTTTGATGGGCTACCCACCAAGAAGAAGCTGGAGATGCTGAGCCTTGAAGGTGGTTTTCCCGTAAAACTGCACCAGTTTGTGAACGACCTGAAACAGCAGTACACACTCGAGATCATTTATGCTAAATGCAAACCCGTATTTCAGCACCAGTTCGCTTTGTCGAAGCTAAAGTCTGAAGGTTATAAGCTTGCGGTTTGTTCTAATTCTGTGAGGAAGACGGTAGAGATCATGATGGAAAAATCGGGATTGTCGCCGTACCTGGAGTTTTACCTGTCGAACCAGGACGTAACCAAAGGCAAGCCCGATCCCGAAATGTACATAAACGCCATCAACAAACTGGGCCTGAAACCTGAAGAATGCCTGATAGTAGAGGATAATGAGAATGGCGTGAAAGCTGCTCTCGCCTCGGGCGCGCAGCTGTTGAAGGTTGAGCACACAGGCGATGTTCATTATTACAATATCAAGAGACGCATAAACGAAGTTGAAAATGCTTAAGATAATTGTTCCCCTGGCGGGATCGTCGGAGCAGTTTGCGAACGCGGGATATATGTATCCCAAGCCTTTGATCGAGATCACAGGTAAACCGATGATCCAACTGGTGATCGAGTATGCTGCCATCAGCGTGCCGCACCAGTTCATATTCATCATCAAGGAAGAAGATTCGCTGCGTTACCACCTCGACAATACGCTGAGGCTGTTGTCGCCCGGTTGCGATATCGTAAAGCTGAAAAAGAATACCAAAGGCGGGCTGTGCAGCGTGCTGATGGGTATAGACAAGATAAGTGCAGATGACAGCATCGTTGTCATTAACGGCGACCAGGTATTCAGCGAAGACTTCAATTCCATATATGACTACTGGGCCGAAAACGGCGCAGATGCAGGCGTGGTGACCTTTAAGTCGGTACACCCGCGCTGGTCGTACGCGCGTATAGAAGAAGGTATGGTAGTACAGACAGCCGAGAAAAACCCGATCAGCAACCACGCAATTGCCGGGTATTACTTCTTTGCCAGGGCCGAGCAGTTCTTTGAGTGTGCCTACCAGGCCATATTGAACGATGTGCAGCACGAAGGCAGCTACTATATATCGCCGGTGATGAACGAGTATGTGCTGCGCAACAAACGCGTGCTGAACTACGCGATAGAAACCGACAAGTACTATTCGTTTTACGCTCCGCACCTGATGCAGGAGTTTGAAAAACAAGCAAGCCTGATATAATGGAGCACTACAAGCTTGACGATATGTTCAAAGGATGGTTCATCGGCAATTTTGAACCCACCTTGCAAAGCACGAATGACGTAGAAGTAGGAGTGAAGAAATACAAGGCCGGCGATGCTGAAGGTTTTCATCATCATAAAATAGCTACTGAATTTACCGTGATACTGAATGGCGAAGTAGAAATGAGCGGTAAACGTTTTACAGACGGTGACATCATTAAAATAACTCCCGGTACATCTACCGACTTTAAGGCGATAACAGATGTGACCACTGTGGTGGTAAAAATACCGGGCGCCAATAACGATAAATACATAGACCAATGATCAACATCGTGATACCAATGGCCGGCGAAGGCAGCCGCTTTGTGAAAGCAGGCTTTGCCAAACCGAAACCTTTTATTGATGTAGAGGGAAAGCCGATGATAGCGCGCGTAATGGAGAACCTGAATTGCAGGGATGCACGTTATATCCTCATCGGCCGCAAACAACACCTGGAGCAGGAAGCAGAACTGGTAGCTGAAATATCAGAGCGCTACAATGCGACCTTCATAGGTATTGACAAGTTAACAGAGGGAACAGCCTGCACTGTGCTTTTTGCCCGTGAACACATCAATAACGAGGCGCCGCTGCTGATCGCTAATTCAGACCAGCTGGTAGATTGCTCTATCCAGCAGTTTGTGGATGATTGCCTGGATAAGAAGCTGGATGGTTCTATTCTCACGTTCCGCGATCCGGAGCTGAACCCTAAATGGTCGTTCGCAAGGCTGAATGAAAATGAGCTGGTGGTTGAAGTGCAGGAGAAAAAAGCTATCTCTGAATTTGCTACGGTAGGCATATACCTGTTCTCAAAAGGTTCTACGTTTATGAACGCCGCGGTAGACATGATCATCAACAACGACCGTGTAAATAATGAGTTCTATACCTGCCCGGTATATAACTATGCCATTAAGAACGGTCAGCAAATAGGTATTCACAATATCAACTTTGAACAGATGCATGGTTTAGGTACTCCAGAAGACCTGAAGCTGTATCAGGAAATATCTCAAAATGCTATCTAGTGATTTTTCGGTAGTTATTCAAGGTCCTGTGATCGGTAAGCCCGGCGAGCCCGAGGTAAACCAGAGAACGAAGCAGGCCATTGAAAGTGTGAAGAAGGTGCTGCCCGAAGCTGAAATAATCATTTCAACCTGGGAAGGAACCGATGTGAGCCACCTGGACTACGACAAGGTGGTATTCAATGCGGATCCCGGCGCGATCACGTACAACGATCATGAACTGAAAAATGTTTATAACAATAACAACAGGCAGATCGTATCGACGTACAACGGCCTGAAGCAGGCAACGCGCAAATATGCGATGAAGCTGCGCGGCGATTGCACCCTGTTGCATTCGGGGTTTATGGTCTTCCTTAATGGATTCCTGATCAAGTCGAGGTATAGCTTTTTTAAGCACCGGATATTGGTTCCAACTATCTATTCGCGCAACCCGCGGAAGGTACCGCTGCTATACCATGTGAGCGATATCTTCCAGGTAGGGTTTACAGAGGACATGCTGGACCTGTGGAATATACCGTTGCAGCCAGAGCCTGAAACTACAAGGGCATATAGCTACGATACTCGTTTTTACACGGACCCGTTCCGCTTCAACGGATATAAGATGCGGTATGCCGCAGAGCAGTATATCTGGAATGCGTTTACTAAAAAGAAGGGGCTGAACCTGGATCTTGCCTATTATTCGCAAGTGCCGATAAGTAAGATCTACAAGGCTGAATTTTCGATCGTCAGCAATTTTATTATCGCTACCCCAGACCAGATAGGCTTGCAGTTATCAGGAACGAAGGTTGATGATATAACCAGGTGGGAACTGTACACTTTTGAAGAATGGAACCAGCTGTACGTGAAATACTGTGTTGAGCCAACCAGCTTATTGAAAAAGCTTAGGCTTCATGTATGGTACCGTATGGTGGTAACGTATGAAGTTGTAAAGAAGTCGATCAAATTTACTTAGCAGGCAAAGTACCGATGAAGAAAAAGGTATTGATCATAACATTGAGTTTCCCGTATCCGCTGACACATGGTGGTGCGATTGCTCAATACTATTTCCTGGAAGGATTACGTGACCAATTTGATTTTTCCATTTGTACGATTGTTAATACGCAAGAGGAATTAGAAAGTATAGAACGTTTTAAGCGAGATCTTCCCGGTGTTAAGGTTTTCTATGTTAATAACATCCCCGTTAGGCCTCCTGTAGTTAAAGCAAGTTTCAAGGTTCGCGCGGCGCGGGCTGTATATGGACAATACCAGAAATGGAAAAGCCGTGGACAGCAGGTAGAAAAGGCTAGTAGTAAAGCAGGCATGATCCATGATGATTTTCTGCTGCCGGGGATGATCAATATCTCTTACGTTTTTCCGTCTGCCTTTGTTGATCTGATACACCAGGTGATAGAAACAGAGGGTATAGAATATGTACAATCTGAACTCTATGAGTCTTTAAGTGCATTAAAAGCGCTACCGGAAGGCGTAAAGAAAATTTTCGTGCACCATGAGCTGCGGTACAAAAGGCTCGAGACATCGCAGGGTAGCAGCAGCTTATCCAGGGGATTTACCAACTACGTTATAGAGAATATAAGAACCTTCGAGATCAATTCATTGAAAAGCCTTGATAAGGTTGTAGTGTTTAATTCGAAAGACCAGGAAGAGCTGGCAACACATCTCGATAATGTGGTGTTAAGTCCTTTTGGTGTTCCGGGTAGCCTGATATTTAAAAAGGCTGTAAGCAATAAATTCGACCGGTTTATTTTCATTGGTAAGGAAGCACATACTCCCAATGCCGATGGCCTGTTTTGGTTTTTGGATACGATCTATGTGCCTAGCGCGGGAAAAATAGATTTTCCGATTTATATCATTGGCGAATGGTCTGAAGCTACTATTGCTAAATATGCAGCTTGCGGGAAAATTAATTTTACCGGTAAGGTGGACGTTTTAGACGACTATTACGAAAACTCAATAATGCTTGTGCCCATTCTTGCAGGCAGCGGTTTGAGAACTAAAATACTGCATGCATTTGCTAATAAAATGCCCGTTTTTTCTACCGCTCTTGGTGGCGAGGACCTTATCGGCCACGCAGAAGACCATATGGAGCTGTTTGCTTCGGAGGCGGACTTTATGCAATTGTATCATGAGTATTGCGGTCATAATGAAAAAATTACGGAGCTGGCGCTGAAGGGGTATGCATACTTTGAAAAGCGATTTGACAGTAGCCGCCTGATCGGAATGAGAAGAGAAGTATACGACTGATCATCAGCAGGAATACCAGCTGAATATTTCTACACTAACTCAACAAGAGCAAAATATAGTTAATGAGCCTAAGGCCAATAGCAATACACCTTCCCCAGTACCATCCCGTACCTGAAAATGACGAGTGGTGGGGAAAAGGTTTTACAGAGTGGACGAATGTTACCAAAGCCAAACCTCTGTTTGACGGACATTATCAGCCACAGCTTCCAGCTGATCTTGGCTTTTATGACCTGAGATTGCCGGAAGTGCGTGAAGCACAGGCAAGGATGGCTGCTGAATATGGTATCTATGGGTTTTGCTATTACCATTATTGGTTCAATGGCCGCCGTATTCTTGAACGTCCGGTTCAGGAAATATTCGAATCAGGCAAGCCGGATTTTCCCTTTATGTTATGTTGGGCAAACGAAAACTGGACGAGGATATGGGATGGCGGTGACAACGAAATATTGTTGCAACAACACTATTCGCAGGAAGATGACATTCAACATATACGTTCTCTTATTCCATACTTTAAAGACGACCGATATATTAAAGTAGATGGAAAGCCTGTATTTGCTATTTACAAATCACCCCAACTACCCGATGTTAAAAGAACCATAGCTACCTGGAGAGAAGAAGCACGTAAAGAGGGGCTTGAGCTGTACTTGTGCAGGTTCGAAAGTTTTACGTGGGTTGGTGAAAAATATGTGAAAGAAAGCGGTTTTGATGCCGGTATAGATTTTCAACCATTCGGTATTGGTAACGTTAATGAGTTTAGGGAACAGAGAAATAAGAACAGGAAAAAGAATATTACTGCGGAACTTAAAAGAAAGGCAAAACTGGCAGTTTTGAAGGAGGTTGATAAGGATGCTTATAAGAGAATGATGGAGAAAGATTATTACCTCATCGACTATGAGCAGTATGTAGATTACTTAACGAGCAAACCTTTTCCTGATTATAATTGGTTTCCCGGTATAACACCAGGTTGGGATAACTCTTCCCGCAGAAAGGTTCCCGGCCTCGTCCTGCATAATTCTACGCCCGGGCTTTATGGCAAATGGCTCAAGCATATTAAGGACAATTATAAGCCTAAGTCTGAACAGGAAAACTTTGTATTCGTTAACGCCTGGAACGAATGGGCAGAAGGCAACCACCTGGAGCCTTGCCAGAAATGGGGGCGGTCTTATCTGGAAGAGACAAAAAAGGTTTTGGCCCAATGAGTACGCTCGCAATAGTCATACCGGCGTTTAAAGAAACGTATTTTGATAAGGCGCTCAATTCGCTTGCGAACCAAACCTTAAAAAACTTTACCGTTTATATCGGGAATGACAACAGTCCATATGATCTCGATTCGATCGTCGCGAAATACGTCGGCCGGATGGATATTGTCTATAAGAGGTTTGATAACAACATCGGGTCGAAGGATATAGTACAACAATGGGAACGGTGTATTGCACTCACTCGGGAAGAGCCGTGGTTATGGCTGTTTTCGGATGATGATATTGCGGACTCAAATTGTGTGGAGGCTTTTTTTGCACTGCTGGAGTCTGGCTCTCCATTCGACGTGTGCAGATTCAATACTAGTGTAATAGACGGACAGGGCAAATTTGCATGGGCTACACCTGTGGGCCCCAATTATGAAAGCTCGGAAGAAATGGCCTATCATCTGCTTCTTTCAAAAAGGGGCAATTCAATGCCTGATCATATCTTTTCAAGAAGTGTCTACAATTCGTCCGGTGGTTTTGTTCATACACCATACGCCGCCGGTGCAGACTGGGCGACTTCTATGTTGTTTTCGAGGAATAAAGGAATTTATATAATACCAGGAGCATCTATTAGCTGGCGAAATAGTGGATTGAATATCACATCGGCTTCGTCGGCCAAAAAGACGATGATAGAAGGGTATTTTGTTTTTCTTGATTGGGTATTGACGCATTTCGGGTACCTCAAATCAGAGCAGAGTAAAATATCCTACGAAGACATAAGGAAAGCGTCGCTCATCAGTTTGTCCAATATCATTCAGAGCCTATATAACGGTATTCCTCCGCAAAGCTACAGGCCACTGCATGCTTTTTTTAGCAAGCACTACGGGTTCAACAAATTTCAGACTGGAGCGTACGTGTTTGGAGTTTATACAAAGTTGCTACAAAAGAAGATCAATAAAAATTTCGAGTCTGCATATGGAGTAGCTATGCGATATGGCTCAAAAATAAAACGTTCGTTGGTTCAATCTTAATATCATAATTGCATGCAAAAATCCTCTCTCTCAGGATATAAAAGGGATATTACCTCTCAAAATGGTGAGGATGGTATTATCGCAGAAATTTTTTCAAGAATATCGCCGACTAATAAGATCTGTATTGAATTTGGCGCATGGGACGGCAAGCACCTAAGCAATGTTTGGAATTTATGGCATAATGAAGGCTGGGGAGCGGTGTTGATCGAGGCAGATTCCTCAAAGCATGTTGCTCTGAAAGAAAGTACAAAAGCGTTTCCTGGTGTACATACCATGAATAGGTTTGTTGAAGCAAGCGGTGAAAATGCACTCGACTCTTTACTTCAGTCAAAAGATGTTCCTGTTAATGTAGATCTATTGTCAATAGACATTGACGGAAATGACTATTATGTTTTTGAATCCCTGAAAAAATACAAACCGAGACTGATCATCGTTGAGTATAATCCGACTGTACCGCCTTATTACGATGTAGTTCAGGGTAATAATGAATATTTTGGAGCTTCAGCTTCAGCGCTTCTTAAACTCGCACACAAGAAAGGGTATAAACTGGCTGCTATCACCGATACCAACCTGTTTTTGGTTGTAGCGGAAGAATTTGATAAGCTAGGAATACCAGAGGTTGATCTGATCGCTGAATTTCCACAACGTTGCCTGGTATATGTGATGACAACCTACGATGGCCAGGCGATGCTTTCAGGTGATTTACCTTATCGTTACAGAATGCATACGTATGAAAACGAAGTAAGGAATGGATTTCGCCTGCACCACCGTTTAGTCAATTTTCTGATGCGTTTTTTTGATACCAAAACGAAGAAGATACCCGTATTGAATTCGGATATTGATCACGTACCTGTTAAGATATTTAAAGACGAGGCTTTTAAATCGCCGAAACAATAGTTATGATTATAGTAAAGCTACAGGGTGGTTTAGGTAATCAGATGTTCCAATATGCGATAGGTAAGTCGCTTGCAAAACATTTGGGGACGAGTTTTAAGCTGGACGTTGAGTTTTTGTTGGATCGGACGCCTCGTGAAAATTTTGTATTCCGCGACTACGATCTGGATATATTCTCGCTTCAAGCACCTGTGGCTACAAAGGCGGAAACCCTCAAGTTTAAGAAGACGCCGGGTAATAAACTTGAAACTGCTGTTACCCTGCTACGTAACAAACTGAGCCCGGTGAGGTACTTTTATGAGCCTCATTTTCATTTTGTTCCGCAAGTGTTTGAATTACCACGAAACAGCTACCTCGATGGTTATTGGCAAACCCCACGATATTTTGAATCTATAGAGCAGGAAATCAGGAATGACTTTGGTTTTAAAGACCAGATCATAGATACATCAAAGGAGTTGCGCGAGTCTATTCTCAATACAAACTCAGTATGCATCAATGTGCGTCGGGCTGACTTTTTGACGAATGACTTTCATGGTGTGTGTGATATGAGGTATTTCGAACCCGGTATTGAGATCGTCACTTCGAAAGTAAAAGACCCGCATTTTTTCATTTTCTCAGATGACCCTCAATGGTGCCTCGAGAATTTTAAACTCAAATACCCAGTAACGTTCGTTGGACACGAACATAAGGGCAACAAGTTTGCAAATTACCTGCAATTGATGACCCAGTGTAAGCACTATATTATTCCAAACAGCTCCTTCGCCTGGTGGGCTGTTTGGTTGAACAACAATAAAAACGACAAGATTGTTGTCGCACCCAAAACATGGTTCGCTGATGTTAATTGGGATCCTAAGGACCTCATTCCTCAAAATTGGATCCGTGTAGTTAACTAGCTGACCGACTAATTAACCAAGCAAGATGGCCACCCACTTTTTTAGCGTGATAATTCCATGCTTCAATTCGTCTGAATTTATTGAAGCTACACTCGCATCTTTGTCTGCGCAGACATTTCGTGATTTTGAAGTTGTTGTTGTGGATGACGGTAGCACCGACGACTCGCTCGTAAAGTGTGAGAGATATTTTTCTGCACATGGCATCCATGGGCAAATAATACAACGACCGTTAGGCACGAAAAAAGGGGTCGCAAGCTGTAGAAACTTAGGTGTAGAGTTTTGCAATGGTGAATGGGTTTGTTTCCTGGATAGCGATGATGTGTTCTTTCCCGAAAAACTGAAAACCGTTTATTCGAAAATTCAAGATCATGGAGAAGTATCGCACGCATACTTTCATGGCGTGGAGTATTTTAAGAATGAAATAAATAATCGGTGGTCCCATCATTCAAACGTTAGGGACGAATTCCCTACAGACATGCTTGGTGAACTGTTGGAATGTAATTCAGTCACGACATCGAGTGTTACAGTTAAGAAGTCTCTTTTTTTGGAGCTTGGCGGGTTTAATGACGAGCTGCACGGGGTTGAGGACTATTTTATGTGGCTGCGTGTAGCCAAAAGAACAAAGTGGTGTTACTGCAATCGAGCGTTGACCGGTTACAGGATATTGGATAGTTCTTTGATGAGGGGGCGTGAATTGAGGTATTACATTTCGCAGAGTGAAGCATTGTTGACTTGTGCAACTAAAAGCAAAGAATTTGCAGCTGGAGAGGTTAAGAAGATCGATCAGTATATGTTTGGCGATGTTATGTTTTTTTATGCAAGGAACTCGCTAAAAGGTAAAGGGAAAGGAGATTTTTTGAAAGGTATGGTTGCTTTGATAAGGGTGGGCAGGACTTCATTGGGTGCTGCCATTGTATTCAGACATGTGAAGTTTGCATGTTTGAGATACGTCGCCATGGTGTCAAAGCATATTAGATAAGTTAGGCAAATGCAAAAGACTAGAGAGAAGGAAATCATTTTTTTATACCAGGGCCCTACATGCCTCGATCGTGTGCAACGCCCGGCCAATTATGCGTTGCCACGTTTGATCTTGTACCTGCACAAGCAAGGATACAAGGTCACAGTATTTAACACTGAAAACAATGAAAGAGTAGATGATAAGCTCGAGTTTAAAAAGTTCTCGTTCTACTCTTATGCCAAAGTTCTGTGGAATAACTATCGGCATAGAAGGAAATTTATCGTTGTGTTTAACCAGGTTGGACACTTTCGGAACCGGTTGTCTCGGGCCGCATACGTTCTAAAAAAAGTATTTCGCTATAAGCTGATTGTCAGAGTGGGGGGCGTTTATTACAGTGAAAAGCAATTGAATTCCAGACAGTTTGCTCAAGGTGTCGATCAATACAAGTATCTCAAGTCTTGTGATTGCTTTATTTCTACGAGGGATGGAACTGCCGTTCACCTATTTGCAGAAAAGGTCAAAATACCAGCCGATAGGGTGAAAGCCTACCTGAATGGCTTTCCACAAAGCGTGAAAGTAGAGCCGTCGTTGCGGCAGAATAAGATCATGTGCATCTCCCGTTTGTCGCACGAAAAGGCAGTGGATTATGTAATACGATCCTATCACAAAGCCTTACCAAATCTAAATACACCGCATGTATTGCACATAATTGGTGACGGTAAAGAGCACGCAGCCCTTAAGCAGTTGACTGTTGACCTCGGTATCGAGGAAAATGTTGTTTTTGAAGGGTTTTCAGATGACTGGGTACATCACTTTTCTACTTCAAAACTGGTTTTGGCAGGGCTTGCATCCAATCCATTGATCGAGGCGATCAGTACGTCGACGCCGGCTATAGCTTTAGAGCTTGGTGAATTGGCTGAAATCTATGCCCGGTTTGAGAATGTATTTATAGTCAACTATACTCGCGGTGGGTATGGCAGAGTTCCGCAGGAATATATGGATGGCCTGGTGGAAGAAACTGCGGGATTGATAACCAGGATACTTAACGGTGGTTACGAGTATAAGCAGATCGACTTTGACGAAGAAACTTACGGTTGGGAGAAACGGTTAAAGGAAGAGTCTCAGCTGTATGAAAGATTGCTGACGACAAGTTAGAGTGACTTTTTGATTTATATGTGTGGAATAGCAGGTATAGTAGGCAATGTGGCTAACGACGTCAGAACAGCGTCCTTGCAGAGGATGTCCGACTCATTAGCGCACCGCGGGCCAGACGGTAAAGGTTTTTATGCAGATAGTTCGATCGGGCTCGCGCATACAAGACTTTCAATAATCGATCTGTCTGAACAGGGCAATCAGCCTTTGTTTAACGAAGACAAAAGCCTCGTTCTCGTTTGTAATGGCGAGATATACAATTACAAAAGCATTCGTAATAAGCTTGTTGCCCGAGGCCATCTGTTTGCGTCAAATTCAGATTGCGAGGTTATTCTGCATCTTTACGAAGAGCACAAGGCTGATCTTGCAAAAGTGCTTTCCGAGCTCACAGGAATGTTTGCATTCGCATTGTGGGATACAAAAAGACAGCAGCTTTTAGTTGCCCGCGACAGGATCGGCATAAAACCATTGTATTTTGGATGTGAGGCGGGATTGTTTGTCTTTGCATCGGAAGTAGCATCTGTGGCAAGTTCTGGGCTGATATCCTGTTCTGTCGATGAGACTTCGTTATACGAATATTTTATGCTGGGTTCCATACCCGGGCCGCATACTTTATATAAAACTGTCAAAGCTCTGCCAGCAGGGCATTTTGCGGTTGTTAGTGCTGGCGGCGTGTCGTTGCGACAATATTGGGATATTCCGCTTCGTGATACAAGAGATCGAGAAGATAATCTCGTGGAAGAAGCGGAAGCGTTATTTAGCGAAGTAGTAAAAGATCATCTCGTGGCCGATGTGCCGGTCGGAACTTTTCTATCTGCGGGAATAGATTCCTCGTTGATAACTGAAGCTGCTTCGCAGCACCAGGGAGGCATTCATAGTTTTACAGCATCATTTCCGGGTGAACCGGAAGATGAAGGAATAATTGCAGCTAGCACCGCAAAAAAGCTTGGCAGTACGTTCCATTCCTACAAACTGACCAGTGGTTTTTTTAGAGATTTTGAACATCATTTTCAGCATATAGACCAGCCATTTGGCATAAGCAGTGCGCTATCGCTGGGGCGGATCAGCGAAATGGCCTGTTCAAATATCAAGGTGGCTTTAAGTGGTGATGGCGCCGATGAGCTGTTTGCAGGATATAGCCGCCATGAGGCTTATTGGCAACCGCCATTTTTGAAAAGAATTCCAGTAAAGTTTCAAAAGTCTGTTGTTGCAGCAGCAGCTGGCCTTACTCGCAATAAAGGCTTACGATCATTGAATGAGAACCTGAAGCTTACAGAAGGAGAGAAGTTCTCGTCGCGGATACAAGTCATTGCGCCGTCGGTTGTATCATCGCTGTTGTCGGAGGACGTGATGAGGCGTGTAGATACGCGTCGGTATGTCGATCATCTTGATCGTTATTTTTCAGGAAGGAATGACCGCGATTCAATAAACAGGATGTTGTACGTCGATATGAAGACGACTTTGATAGATGAGATGCTCACCAAGTGCGACCGGATGACCATGCGCCACAGAATTGAAGGGCGTGTTCCATTTTTGGACCATAGGTTTGTCGAGTTTGCATTCAGTATGTCATCCCAGGCAAAAAGAGAGAATGGTGTGGGTAAGGTATTGCTGCGGAAAATGGTGGCGAAAAAATTAGGTGAACAACTGGCTTACCGCAAGAAAACAGGTTTTAATGCACCCTTAAGCCAATGGTTGCAAACCGATGGCGAAACAACAAGCTACTCACGTTCGGCATTGACAGATTTGTCTCATGGTTTTATTAAGAATGAGGCAGCCTCTGCAATTGCAGGAAATATGACTCGGGAAGATCCCCGGTTGATCTTTCATCTTGTTTGCTTCAATCAGTTTTTCAAAAAATGAAGATACTGATCCTCACTCCTGACTATCCATGCCGAAATTCGGTTGTTGATGGCATCTTCATCCATCAAAAAGTGAAGGCATTGCAGCAGTTGGGGGTAGAGTGTCATGTCTTACTATTGCGCAACTGGTACCCCAGCTTCCCATTCTACCACTTGCACAAGTATTGGAAGGAAGGCCGTAAGCAGCACCATAATCACTTTGAAGAATATGAAGGGGTGAAAATTCACTCTATTCCCGTGTTTTCAAAAATGCCGGATAGGTTCTTCAAAAATGATGTGGATGAAAACGAAGCCAATGCAATTGTCAAATACATAAAGAACAATCCAGAATTGCGTGACGCAAACTGGCTATATGCGCAGTTCCTGGTAAATACAGGTTTCCTTGGCGCTAAAGTTAAAAATCATCTCGGGATGAAGTTTGCTGCTATCGCATTGGGTGATGATGTGCATGCATGGCCCGAGGCACACCCGGTGCTCCGCGAAAAACTAAAACAGGTTTTTGCTACGGCTGACATGCTACTAGCAAATAGTAAAAGGCTGGCTGCCGATACGACTGTTTGGATGGACGCTGATAAGCCTGTTGATGTCAACGTAGTATATCACGGTATTGATACTAATAAATTTTTCCCGGCGACAGAGGCAGAAAAAGTGAAGTTGAAAGAAAAATACGGCATGTCGGCGGATACTAAATATTTGATCTGTGTAGCGTTGCCTGTTAAAGCTAAAGGTTGGATCGAGTTATTGGAATCTATAAAGCAGCTTGGCAATGAGTTTAATGGATGGAAACTGCTGATGGTTGCACCGCCTAGACCGGGTCGCATATATCTTGATGTTCAGGAAATATCTGTTGAGTTAGGAATAGAGGATCGGGTACATTATTTAGGACGTGTACCTTCAGACAAGTTAGCGGAGATCATGAGGGCGAGCGATGCCTTTATTTTACCGAGTTACAACGAGGGCTTGGCAAATGCTGTGCTTGAGGGCATGGCTAGCGGGCTGGCATGTGTAACCACAGATGTTGGAGGCCATGCTGAAGTGGTGAATAATGGACAGAATGGAATTTTGATTCAGCCTAGATCGGTAGACGAAGTAAAGTCTGCTATTTCAAGAGTGATAAATGATGAAACATTGCGATGCCGATTGGGTAGTGAAGCACGAGAGACCATGGTTGAGTTTGGAACTTACGTGAAAAATGCGAAGCGACTTCTTCAGCTTTTTGAAGAACATAATTGATGCGAGTACTGCTGCTTTCAAATAACTATCCCCGCCGTGGTAATGAATCGAACGGAATATTCATTCACCAGCAGGCGAAGGCATTGCAGCAACTAGGTGTAGAATGCCATGTGCTGCAGTTGTACAACTGGTATCCAGGTCTAGGGTTACATAAGTTGAACGCAAACTGGCAGCTGGGTCATACACAACGGCAGCAGCTCTTTACGGAATATGAAGGTATTCATGTTCATCATGTGCCGGTATTTCTCTACATGCCCGATCGTATTTTTCGAAATGACTACGAGATGAGAGCCGCAGCAGCGGTAGCGAGTTACGTCAAAAAGAACAAACAACTGCGCAAAAGTGACTGGCTGTATGCGCACTTTTTGACCGATTCTGGCTATGTCGCGGCTCTTGCAGCCTCAAAAATGAATATCAGAACTGCCGCAATAGCGCGGGGAGATGATATTCATGCCTGGCCAGAGAAAAGTCCGGCCCTAGCCAATCGTCTTAAATATGTTTTTCATAAGGCTGATATCCTGATGGCCAACAGTGCAAGATTAGCATCTGATGCACGTAGGTGGATGGAATCTGGAAGGGAGCGGGAACTGAAAGTTGTTTACAATGGCATTGATCACGAGAAGTTTCGTCCGGCTGTTAACGCAGAAGAAAAGCGTGCGTATGTGCAAAGCTTCGGGCTTGATCCAAATTATAAATACATTCTTTGTGTAGCGACCCCGGTTGCGTTAAAAGGATGGCTGGAGCTGTTCAACGCGATCGGTAACTTAAGTGAAGACCTAACCGGATGGAAATTATTGATCGTTGCGCCGCCTTATACACACCCGGATGCGATCGATCTTCGATTGATGAGTGTTGAGCAGGGTATTGGCGACAAAACTGTATTCATGGGACACATGGATTCAGAAAAACTAGCGAAGCTTTATCGTGCTTCCGATGTTTTTGTATTGCCAAGCTACAATGAGGGAATGGCTAATTCCTTGCTTGAAGCAATGGCATCAGGCATAGCCTGTATTGCCACTGAAGTGGGCGGTCATGCTGAAGTAATTGAAAACGGTAAAGACGGTGTTCTCGTTTCTCCACGTAACACAACTGAGTTGCAGAATGCGATATCAACAGTTTGTAGCGATACGGCGCTGCTACAACAATACGGTGCAAACGCCAGGAAGCGAGCCTTGCAGTTGGGCTCTTACGCTGAAAATGCAAAACGCCTTTACGATCTATTTGAAAGTTACCCCAACGGGAAATAGAAATGCTTATTGACCTAATAGCTGGGGCACGTCCCAATTTTATCAAGGTTGCTTCGATTATAGAGGCGATCGAGCGCGCGCAGAATGAAGGCTTGCCGGTAAAATACAGGTTGATACACACTGGTCAGCATTATGACGGGAATATGAGCGGCAGTTTTTTTGAAGAGCTAAATATTCCGGCTCCGTACTACAACCTGCAGGTTGGCGGCGGTTCACAGGCCGAACAAACAGCCAGGATCATGGTGGCGTATGAACGCATATTGTTAGACGAGCCGTGTGATGTATGCCTTGTTGTAGGCGATGTGAATTCAACTATGGCTTGTGCAATAGCCGCTAAGAAAATACCAGGTATCAAACTGGCACATGTTGAAGCCGGCATACGTTCAGGAGATATGACGATGCCGGAAGAAATAAACCGTATCGTTACTGATTCGATCACCGACTATTTCTTCACAACGTCCGAAACAGCCAGTGAAAACTTGCGAAAAACTGGAGTTGATAAAAGCTCGATCTTCTTTGTTGGCAATACCATGATAGATACGTTGTTGAAAAATGACAGCCGGCTGAAGAAACCTCAACTTTGGGAAGGACTGAAATTGGAGAATGGACAGTATATAGTTTTGACCTTGCACCGGCCAAATAATGTTGATGATCCGGCAAAGCTTACTCAGTTGCTGGATACCGTGGCGACAAGTGCACAGGGTATGAAAGTGATCTTTCCTGTCCATCCACGCACTGCGAAGATCATAGAGGAACATCAATTGATTGCGTCTGGCATTTATACAATTACACCGTTAAGTTATTTGGAGTTCAACTACCTGGTGAAATATGCAAAGGGTGTTGTTACGGACTCCGGCGGAATAACAGAAGAGGCTACGGTAATGGGAGTACCTTGTATGACACTGCGCGATTCAACTGAGCGACCAGAAACATGCACCATAGGTACGAACGAATTACTTGGCACCGATCCTCAAAATATTCCACCTGCGTTCGCGCGTTTGTTCGCCGGTAGCTGGAAAAAAGGTGGTATACCAGATAAGTGGGATGGCAAGAGTGCTGATAGAATTGTGAGCACCCTTTTAGCAATTTATACTGACGGGAAGGCTATTGTGTAATGGATATTTCCATCATCATACCAACATATAACAGGCAGCAACTGTTGAAGCATACGCTGGATAGCGTTGTGCCAGACAAGCACGCCAGCTTAGCTTGTGAAGTTATTGTTGTTGATGATCAATCTACCGATGCAACTGTAGGAATGGTGACAGCTGATTATCCGTTTGTCACGCTGATAAAGAATGGCGGCAACGGGGCAGCAGCTGCGAGGAACACCGGACTTGGCATTGCTACCGGTAAGTATGTTCTTTACCTGGATTCAGATGATATTGTTGGTGAAGGTGCGCTTAGCGTGAAAGTTGATTTTCTAAATAAACATGCAGACTACGATTTCTGTTATGGGGACTATGAATATTTTCAATCGGAGGCAGAATTTCGTGTAGATACAGTCGTGTTTTGGAATAAGTATCAAGTAGCTCAGGAAGGTAGAAGTCTAAATCAACATTTGATCAATTACCTGAAAGGCGACTACATACCACCTAATGCAATTGTTTGGCGTAGGACTGCGTTGGAGAAGATCGGAGGACATGACCCCTCGTTGCTTATCAATCAAGATGTAGAATTGTTTGTGCGCGCTATGTTGAACGGTCTTAAAGTTGGTTATGTGCAAGACTTATCGAAAGTCTATGTCAGGCATCATGACACAGATGCACGTGTAGGTTCTACAAATTCGGTGGCAAAGTCAAAACAGGTATTGCAATTGCGTAAAGATATTTATTACCGTTTGCAGCAAACAGGGCATACACAAGAAGAATACCGGAAAGCTATAAGCTTTTATGCATTTACCGAGTGGCGCAGACAACGGGATATGAAGTCTGAAATGGCTGATGAGTTTCTCGAATTTGCAAAGAGCGTGCATTGGCCCGTCGCATTGCAGGAGTCGGCTGGCTTTAACTTACTCGCAAAACTATTGGGGCCAGACGTAGCAGTGCGGATCAAGTATTTTCTTTTCAGACGCAATTTTTAAAACAGGACCAGATCATGTGCGGGATACTCGCAATAATTAATAAAAAGGGTTCGGTAGCAAGGGGTGAAGATCTAATTAAGTCTTCGTCTATCATTGACTATCGCGGGCCTGATGACGAAGGGTTTTTGACGTGGTCGACTGGAGATCAGTCCAAAGTGTGGGCTGGAAAAGATACTGCGCAGTCAACATTGTCGCATTGGCGTTATGATGCTTTAACGACGGACAAGGATTTTGCAGTTGGTTTCGGCCACAGGCGATTGTCAATCCTGGACCTTTCGCCGGCAGGACATCAGCCCATGTTGCTGCCGGAAGCCAGTCTAGCAATTACATTCAATGGTGAGGTTTACAACTACCTTGAGATAAAAGCAGAGTTGGAAGGGCTAGGCCATAGCTTTAAATCCAAGTCAGATACAGAGGTGATACTGCATGCCTGGCAACAATGGGGCAGGGCTTGTCTCGACAAGTTCAATGGCATGTTTGCTTTTGTGTTGCTTGATCACAAGGATCGCAAAGTATTTGCCGTGCGCGACCGTTTTGGGGTTAAACCTCTTTATTATTATACATCAGAAAGCAATGTCGTATTTGCTTCTGAGATCAAACAAATAAGAGCGTTTAAAGGATTTCGCAGTAATGTGAACGATGAATTAGCGCTTACCTACCTGGCTATCGGCGCGGTTGACCAAACCTCAGGTAGTTTTGATAAACAGATCAACCAGGTTCCGGGCGGGCACTATGCAGAGATTGATCTTGATGGTTCTGGGAATGTTGCAGTTAAAGAGTGGTATCGCCTGACGCCACAGGTGTGGCAAGGTAGTTGGGATGATGCAGTTGTGAACCTGAAATCACTTTTAAGTGATGCAATAAATCTCAGGCTGCGATCTGATGTCACCGTGGGCTCATGTTTATCTGGCGGTTTAGATTCATCGAGCATTGTTTGCCTGGCGGCAGAACTGCTACAGGCAAAATCTGAATTTGCCGGACAGGAAACGGTGACAGCATGTTATACTGACAAGCGATATGACGAATGGGATTTTGCCGAAGAAGTGATCCGCAAAACAAAAGCCAATCCGCACCAGATATTCCCGACGTTCGATGACCTGCAAACGGAACTGGATAAATTCTTATGGCACCAGGATGATCCTACCGGAAGTACATCGCAATTCAGTCAATGGTCGGTGTTTAAAAAGACACACGAAGTTGGTCTTAAAGTGATGATTGACGGCCAGGGTGCAGACGAACAGCTAGCTGGTTATGGTGGCAACGACCTGCCTTTTTATGCAGGCCTTATGCGTGGCATGAAGTTGCGCTCGTTGGTAGATGAGATGCGTTCATACAAAAAAGAAAAAGGAGCTATACCCGTAGGATTTCTTTTAGGTGCAGCGCAGCTTACCTTGGGTAAAGGTTTTGCTTCTGTGCTGCCTCCACGCATGCGCATGGTTTCAGGCAGTTCTCCGGAATGGTTGAAATATCAAGGGGCAATGAGTCTTTACCCGTCACCAGCAAAGAGCTTACAGGAAAATCTTAACAGGCAAGTTTATTCTGAACCATTGCCGGCGTTGCTGCGCTACGAAGACAGGAACTCGATGGCCTGGAGTGTAGAATCACGTACTCCGTTTATGGACTACAGGTTGCTGGAGTTTACGTCTGGACTACCCGAACGATACATTTATTATCGTGGTACGCGCAAGCATATTTTGCGCGAGGCGATGAAAGGTGTGTTGCCGGAAAAAATCGAGAAACGAAAAGATAAAATGGGATTTGTGACGCCGGAAGAACAGTGGGTAAGAAAGGATAAACAATGGTTCAGTGAGCGGGTCTCGGAAACGCTGGACCAGTTCCCTGCATATTTTAATAAAGACAAAACTATCGCTCACCTCAATGATGTTGCTGCCGGGGTTAAACCTTTTGACTTTTCGGTATGGCGTATCGTGTGTTTGGGCAAATGGTACACCCTGCATAAATAAGCACAAATGAAATTATTGACAGTAGTTGGTGCAAGGCCGCAATTCATAAAGGCCGCAGTAGTTAGCCGGCAGTTCAAGTCTGCAGGGGTAGAAGAGGTATTGCTGCATACAGGTCAGCACTATGATGAGAATATGAGCTCGGTGTTTTTCACTGAGATGCAAATACCGGAACCAAAGTATAACCTCAGCGTGAAAGGTGGCGCGCATGGATACAGCACAGGACATATGTTGGCAGGTATAGAAGAAGTGCTGCTTAGTGAAAAGCCGGATGCAGTTGTGGTATACGGAGATACAAATAGTACACTGGCCGGAGCGTTAGCTGCCAAAAAGCTGCATATTCCCCTGGTGCACATAGAGGCTGGCTTACGCAGCTTTGAAATGAGGATGCCTGAGGAAGTAAACAGAATATTGACAGACCGTATATCTGATATTTTATTCTGCCCGACACCAACGGCGATAGAGAACTTAAGAAAGGAAGGCTTCGAACATTTCGACTGCATGATAGTAAACTCGGGAGATGTGATGCAGGATGCCGCGTTGTTTTATGCTTCGCTTTCTGATAAACAATCGCAGATCAGCCAAAGCCTCGGTCTTGATAAATACGTGCTTTGCACAGTTCATCGGTCTGAGAATACTGATAACCTGGACAACCTGCAATCGATCATATCAGCGCTGAATGATATCAATGACCAAACGCCGGTTATCGTGCCGCTTCATCCACGCACCCGGAAAACTGTTTACGATAATGGACTTAAGCTGAATTTTAAGGTGATAGATCCGGTCGGATATCTGGATATGGTACAACTTCTGAAGAATGCATCCCTTGTTATTACCGATAGCGGCGGCCTACAGAAAGAAGCATATTTCTTCGGTAAACATTGTGTGACGTTGAGGGAACAAACCGAATGGACCGAACTGGTAACACATGGTTACAATACGATCGCTGGAACAACAAGTTCAGGTATCATCCAGGCTTATTCTGAAATGATCAATAAGACCTCGGGATTTGATGTGAGCCTTTATGGCAATGGGGAAGCCTCGCAGGTTATCGCAGATTCAATTCTTCAATATTTCTCTTAAGAGTGAACGGAACGACAGGATATCATTTAGTGCATGTTATTTCAAACGGCGAATTTATGACGCCGTTATTGGCAACGCAGGTATTTGATCGCGCGCAGGCACAAGCTGTAGAGACAGGCGAAAATAGGCCCGCATCGGTATCGGTGTGGATCGTTGAACCGATAAGGTTTGTATTTGATAAGGATAAGCAACGATATATAGCAGGATTGAGAAAACGCTGTCCCAATGTTAAGATCAAATTGATGGGCGGGTTTAGCAGTTTGAAAACCTGGCCCTCTATGCAGTGGCTGGGCATCGAAAGGCGCAAACTAGGTAAGGCGCCTGTGGTTTACCATTGCAGGGGCGAGGCGACTTTTTTACTAGGGGAGAAAATTGCCACGAAATTTGCTGGTGACGCGCTTGTGTTAGATATACGCGGTTTCTGGCCAATTGAAAGGCTGGTGCCACAGAATATTTTTGGACCTAACCAACTAAAGGGTGCACAGCGTGCAGAGTTTGAAAGTGATGCAGCGAATTTACAACACGCTATCGCGCGCAGTAATATGGTGACAACAGTAAGCGGGCCACTGAAGCAATACCTGGTGCGTAATTATAGTGCACCGGATGATACTTGTGTTGTGCCATGCTGTGTAAGTAGTGTGGCTGAGGATAGCTATAGGGAGTTGATAAGAAAGCAGCTGGAATTGGGTGATAGTAAGGCTATCCTGTATTTGGGAGGTACACAGAAATACCAACACCTGGAAGATCTTGTGCTACCGTTTTTTAAAGCTGCGCTGGCTCAGTCAGATGATTGTGTTGCTGTATTCATTACGCAAGACAAGATAACCATGCAGGTGCTTGTTGAGAGATTTCAATTGCCCAAAGAAAAGGTTAGGATCGTTTCAGTCAATCAGCAAGAGGTGGCCAAATATCTTTCTGCAATGGACGCTGGATTGCTGCTACGAGCGCCGTCTTTTCTCAATAATTTCTCTCAGCCAGTAAAACTCGGCGAATATCTTTCTGCAGGCTTACCTGTAATAGTAGAAAAAGGTACCGGCGATGTTGAACAATTACTGAAGCCATTTGAAATAGGTTACACCATCAACTTGCATGAGCGTTCAAGTGAAGTGCAGTATGCTGAAGTACGGCATGCATTGAACTGGGTTCGGAATAGTGATGACTCCAGGAGGATAGCTGCCCGCCGGTTTGTCGAACAACATTATACCTGGAAAGCAAATGTTCAAAGAGAGCGGACAATGTATTTAGACTCGCTTGCAAGTGCGAGTGCAAAACAATTAAAACAAAGACCATGACCACAAAAAAATTCGCGATGATTGGCACCGCCGGCTATATTGCTCCAAGACATTTAGGAGCAATAAGGAATACTGGCAACCAATTGTTGGCGGCACTGGATAGGTTTGATTCGGTGGGCATACTGGATAGCTATTTTCCGGATGCTCATTTCTTTACAGAATTTGAGCGTTTCGACCGTCATATAGATAAACTGAAAAGAAAGGGAACAAGTATTGACTATGTTAGTATTTGCACTCCCAATTACCTGCACGATTCTCATATCCGGTTTGCGCTTCGTCAACACGCGGATGCGATATGCGAAAAGCCGTTGGTGCTTAATCCCTGGAATGTAGATGCTCTTAAAGAAATCGAAAAAGAGACTGGCAATAAGGTTTATAACATTTTGCAGTTGAGGCTGCACCAGGATATTGTTGCGTTGAAGAACAAGATTGACAACGCGCCTGCTGATAAGATATACGATATCGATCTGACTTACCTCACTTCAAGGGGTAACTGGTATTTCAATAGCTGGAAAGGCGATGTTTCGAAATCCGGAGGCATTGCAACTAATATAGGTATCCATTTCTTCGATATGCTGATCTGGATATTTGGAGGCGTGAAAGAGAATATTGTACACGTGCTGGATGCCGACAAGGCAGCAGGCATGCTCCACCTTGAGAGGGCGAGGGTGCGATGGTTCCTGAGTGTGAACTATGATTATGTACCTGACTACATAAAGCTGAAGGGGCAACGTACATACAGATCGATCATGGTGGATGGCGAGGAGCTGGAATTCAGCGAAGGCTTTACAGACCTCCATACAAAAAGCTACACAGAGATACTTGCTGGAAATGGCTTCGGCCTGGAGGCTGCCATGCCAAGCATACAGTTGGTGCATGATATACGCGAAAGCCAGCAAGTAGGCTTGAAGGGTGAATACCATAAATTATTGAAGGTTACTGCTTAGATCCTGCAAGGTGAAACACGTATTGCTTGTTGCATATGAGTATCCCGGCTATCATTCAAAGTCGGGCGCTGCACTTGCCCGAAGGGTGAAGCAAGTAGCAGAAAGCTTTGAGCTGAATGGATGGCAGGTGACGGTTGTGCACAAAGACCAGGTTGGAGAGACAGGAGACAAGTTGTGTGTGGTAAAGAAAGAATCGGCGTCGATCACGCGCATACCTGTAAGGTCTGACAGGTCAGAGTTTTCAGTTTTTGAACGCTCTATATTCAGAAGATTGTTTACACTGTATTGTTTATTGAAAAAAGGAGATAGGACGTATAGGTGGGCCGAGAGTGCAAGAAGAAGTTTGCCACTATCGCAGCTTTCAAGGCCAGATCTCGTTATTTCATTTTTTACTCCGCGCGGCCCGATCGTTTTAGGTCGTTACTTCGCGAAGAAATATGATGCGCCCTGGATAGCAGACCTGCAAGACGAACTGGACCAGGGAACATTGAGCAGTAACAAATATTTCTCAGCCTTGAACGGTTACCTGTCGCATGTTTGGGTTAAAAAGATTCTGTCTGCCGCGAAAGCTGTAGTACATGTGTCGCCAGAATGGGCTAATGTTGATAGTGCGATTTTGGGTAGGCACATCGCATGTATCCGTCACGCAATGGCTGATCATCGTACTGAAATCTATAATAGAACGGATAGCACCGAGTTCCGGGTGTTTTATGGCGGTTCCATAGAACCGGCAGGCCAGGAACTGGAGACGTTGAATAAGGTATTGTTAGAAGTACGTGCACAAAAGCCTGTTAAGCTTATTATGGCAGGCGGCGAAAAAGCGCATTATGCCTTTCGCAATAGCCTGGATGAAAGTATCGACATCGAATATGCGGGATGGCTTGATGCAGAAGCTTATAGTCAGACCATCAAAAGTTCTCACTGCTGTCTTATAGTGCCTTGGTCGGGAGCTGACAGGCAAGCCATTCCTTCAAAATTTTACGAAGTGTGTACAATGCGCCCGGTATGGATCGTGGGAAAGGACTCTGGTGCGTTCAGCTCGCTTGTTGGTGACCTTAAGCACCCGCTGGGCAGATATGGTGATGTTGCATTTAATGTTTCGGCGCTTGAAAAAGCTGTTGCTGGCGACTATTCATCTATGTTTACCTTGGATAAATGTGCTGTAGCTCCAATAACAGAGCGGCAATTATGTGAACACTATCTCCGATTGGTGAATTGAGATCATTAACTAATGAGTAGTAGAAAGAAAATATTATTGCTTACCCTGGTTCACCCAGACTTTTTGCCGCCGGTTTATGCCACGGCACTGGTGTTGCGCGATGAAGGGTATGCGGTTGAGATCATTACCTTCAATTCGTTGGTTCCTGCTGAAAATGAGTCTGATGAGGGTATCACGATCTGCGAGGTCGGCGAATATCATAACAAGTCTTTCTTTCAACGATTGAGCCTGCGAAGGAAGTTTAATGAAGTTGTGCAAAATAAAATGCGTGAACAACCTGTACTCGTTGTTAGTTTTTGCACATTTAGCTTTTTATCTGCTGAAACGCAAAAAAGGCAAGTGCCACATGCTCATATCGCACTGGAGATAAACAATACTCCTGAAAGGTTCAACGAGTCGCCACTCACTTTTATGCGTATCCAACGCACTTTTAGCAAAATATCGGGTGCAGAATTTGTTGCAACGCCATCTGTTCAACGTTCTGCCTGGCTGGCGGGGAAGTGTGGTTTGCGAAGTGTACCTCATACTATACAAAACACGACCTATTACAAAGCTGCGGAGAAAAATAAAAGCACCGATCTGCTGAAGACAATATTGCCAGAGCATTTTCTCGAAAAAAAGGCATTTTTATATGCGGGCAGACTCAATAGCAACTATAGCGTACATGAGCTCGTAATGGCTTTTGGTCAACTCAACGATGGTAACGCGGTGCTGGTTATTACCGGGTTCAGGGAAAATGACCCTTATTGTATACAACTGCGGCAGATCCTAAACAGCCAGCCTAATAGCAAAAACATATTATTGCTGCCCGTAGTTCCACGGCAGGAGTTAGCGGCGCTGCAGGAGTATGCTCATATAGGAATTTGCTTTTTGTATGAAAGGTTAAATGACCTGGAAACACAAATGGCAGCCCCCAACAAAATAGGGGAGTACATCGCTAATGGGTTGTACCTGCTTACTAATAAAGTAGTGTACACGGCGCAGTTTCAAAACGCTGGCGTTGCAACATTGATAGATCAACCCGCAGTTGACCAAATACAACAGGGTATGGCGGAGGCGTTGCTTAATGTAGGTGATTTGGGATTTGCCAAAAAAATAGACGCATTTTATCGCGACGAATATTGTATGCAGCAGCAGGCACGTCCAATAATAGAGTTTTTAAAAAGCAAGCAGCGTGTTGAATCGTAATCAGCCAATTGTTTTTATATGCCATCCCTATCATAGGGGCGGAGTAACGCGCTGGATGGCGGACATGGCCATTGAGTGTGCGGATAATGGCATGGATGTAAGTTTCATTACTGTTGTGCCCAAGCGTCCATTCTATTCTTCGGGTGGCCGTGAAACATTAGTGTCACTGGTAAAGCATCATAGCAACATAAAACTACTGACGACAACAGCTGGGTGGGAGTTTGAGTTTGGCACACCGGCGTTCAAGACCGATGTATACTCCAGGCTCCTACAAAAAAACATTTCTCCCGGCGCCAATATCATTCTGGCTGATGATCCTTCTGTATGGGCTGTGTCGGCACAGTTAGATGGTCAGTACAATTTTATTGGGGTATTGCATGCAGATGAGAACCATTATTATGACCTCGCGTGCCAATTCGATTCCTCTGTAAGATTGCTGGTTTGCGTGTCTGAACGGATAAAGCGGAACCTTCTTTCGCGAAATGCGGGTATTGATAGCAGCAAAGTGGTCACTATTTCATGTGGGATACCGTTGCCTGTTTTTCAGCCGAATACAGCAAGCAACAAGCAGCTGGAGATAATATATGTAGGCCGCATTACACAATACCAAAAACGAGTCTTTGATATCCCGGCCGTCTGTGTAACATTGAAAGAACAAGGTGTAGACTTCAACATGTCAATAATAGGTTCGGGCGATGAAATGCAACAGTTGCAGATAATGGTGCAGGAATCCGGGCTCATCGATCGCGTGAATTTTCCTGGCTGGCTGCAAAAAGAGCAGATATTCGAACAAATGCGTCAAGCTGATGTGTTGCTGTTGACATCTGATTTCGAGGGGATGCCAGTGGCAGTGATGGAAGCACTTAGCTGTGGTTGTGGGGTAGTTAGCACTCGTGTAAGCGGGGTTGAAGACTATGTGTCAAGCCCATTTGCTACAGGCTGCCTCTGGTTGTACGAAGTTGGCGATGTACAGTCAGCTGCTAGTTGCCTTGTTGAATCAAGGCGTATTTTACCAGTTCAAAAGGCAAAACAAGCACGCAGTCTTGCGGAGACTGAGTTTGGCATACAGCATTGTAGGCGCAGATACCTTGACGCTATTGATAATATGAGACCGATATCAGAAACTAAGTTGCCGGCAAAAAAACTACCGGTTAACCACACCTATTCGCTGCTGTTATCATTTTCGAGGTATGTACGGCTTAGTCTCGCAACGAAGTTTAAAACAAACTATTGATCAAATTTTGAATTGTCTATGTGCGGAATAGCCTGCAGTTTGAATTATGTAAGCTCTGATTTTGACGCGAGGTCTTTGCGGCTGCTTCATCACCGTGGGCCAAATGATAACGGAAGTTATCATGATGCTGATGTTTCCCTGTTGCAAACGAGACTGTCAATTCTTGAGCTGACATCAGCCGGTCATCAACCTATGCATTCTTCATGTGGTCGCTACATCATCTCTTATAATGGAGAAATATACAACCACAGAGAGTTAAGGCGGCAGTACCTCAGTACGCATAACTTTCATGGCGATTCGGATACTGAAACAATAATTGAGCTTTTTCGTTTGCAGAAGCAAAAAATGCTCACCGAATTGGTGGGTATGTGGGCGATATTGATCTGGGACACACAAGAAAAGATTCTTTTCATCAGTCGTGATCGCTATGGACAAAAGCCACTTTATTATCGATCGAAGGGCGATCATCTTTTCTTTGCCAGTGAAATAAAGCCGTTGTTGCAGGATGGAGAGCAGAATAAGTGCGAGACTACAGCTGTTGTTGAGTTCCTGGCGTTGAGTAATTACGGTCATCTCAAAGATCGTACATTTTACAGCGATATCAGGCAATTGGAACCTGGCTGCTATGCCTTTATTAAACCTGGGCAAACACAAGTCGTCAGCAAAAGATATTGGGTATTACCCGAGGTGTCGCCGCGCGACAAACGGCCGTTGGATGAAAAGGCAACAAAACAGCTTCACGATATAATGGTTGAAGCGGTTCTGTCTCAAACACTTTCCGATGTTCCGATCGGCATTACTTTGTCAGGTGGCATTGATTCTTCGATAATAGCTGGCATACTCGCCACTTATTATGATCAGGATATAAATGCTTTTACCGCTCAGGCTGTGGGTAGCGCTTACGATGAAAGCAGGTATGTTGACGCCGTGGTCAAGAAGTTTCCGAGGATCAATCTACATCGTTTCGACTCTAAAGAGCTTTCGTTAAAGGCGGATATTATTAAATATGTCGGAATTCAAGAGGAACCTTTTGGTGACCCATCGATCATAGCCCACGGTTATTTGATGCAAGCCGCGTGCGATAATGGAATAAAAGTGATGCTGGGTGGGCAGGGGGCTGATGAGCTGTTCTTTGGTTATACCAACATGACACAGGCAGTACTGCAGAAACAATTGAGCAAGTTGCATTTCTCATCATTCCTCGATAATGTAAAACAATCAGACATCTCAAAGAGTTCTGTTGCACGCTCTATATTCCTGACGGTTTTTCCGGGCTTGGAGCGAAAGCTGAGAAATCGCTCCCGTGTTAACAGGAGAGCTGTCCTCGAGTATTCTTTGTCAGGGATTAATGATGAGCTATTCTCGTTGCCTACGTATGATGATTTTTATGGTGTGTGGTGCGAGTCCGTGTATGGAATTCACTTGCCGCACCTTGTACATTATGACGACCGGAATGCTATGGCGACCAGCATAGAGGGTAGAATGCCTTTTCTTGACCACCGCATCTCTGAATTTGTGGCCACTATTCGTCCGGAATACTTCTTCAAAGAAGGCAAACGCAAATACCCGATAAGAATGGCTTGCTCGCAGTATCTACCCGATGAGGTTCAGAACAGGAGAGACAAGATCGGGTTTCACACACCTTTGATCGATGCTATATATAAAGATGCTGACTGGGTATGTGAAAATATAGCAGATTTTATTTGGATAAAAAGCGGTCTTAGGGCAACTTTGCTTAATAAAGTTCGTTCTGGAAGCATTGATATTAGTGACGCAATGCTGATTGTGAGGGCTTTGATAACAAATTGTTGGATGCAGCAGTTTAATATTGTGGGTTAATGTTTTTACACTTTTTCTTTCTCCTTGTTTATTTCATCGTCAGTCTGTTCTCTTCGGAGGTTGCGGCAAGTATTGTGCTGAGTACTCATGCTGTCGCCACTTTGATAGAGCGGCATATTATGCGGAAGGTGAAGATCGACCCAATGACATGCTATGCTTTTTACTCATTCCTGGTCGGTATCGCCAACCTGATAATGATAGCCGCTGAAAAGGCGGGCACTTTGCCCGCAGGATATTCCTATTTGATCCCGGCAAATATCCTGCAAGGTATAAGCATCTTCTTTGTGGGGAACACGTTCATTTTTATGGGTTTCGAGTTGTTCTCGAAAAAGTCGTTTCCAAAAATTGACGTTCTGATCGAGAGTCCCGCGAATCATAGTAAGCTATTTATCCTGATGCTAATCTTTTCGGCTCGAAACCTTTTGTTTTCGGATATCATGTTGGGATCGTTAACCGGGATTCTAACGGTGTTTTCCTCTGTAGGTATAATATTCTTCAGCCGTTTGTGGTCAAAAACAGATATAGGCAAGTATGGCACTTATGCAGGGATTCTTTGTGTATTGCAAACGGCTTATGCGCTGCTGTTTTCCTATTTAAGAATGGAGCTTTTGACGCCGGCCGTATGTTTTACATTCGGCTTCTTTCTGGGTAAGGGAACTATAAAAGCTGTGTTTTCATACCGGGCGATTCCAATCCTTATAGCATTGTTTGTTTTCAATATTTATTTTGCCTGGCTGGGAAAAAACCGATCAACTTATGGAGAAATAAAAGGTGTGGAAAGACTTCAGCAAATGGTAACCCTTTCTAAAGTTGAGACGGTTTACCTGGAAGATGATGAAAGTCAGGAAAGCATTCTTCACCGGGCTTCAGTTTTGCCACAAATAACCAATGTGGTTGAGCTAGTGAAAACAAAAGGACATTTCAATGGCGATGCCACTGCTCCGTTGTTTATAGCATTGGTACCACGATTCCTGTGGCCAGACAAACCACTGATCGGTCTGGGGGCATGGTTCGCTACCGAGATCGGTCAGGGCAACCAAACCGACAGTTGGTATACTAACTCGATAAATATGACCATTCAGGGTCAATTGTTTTTGGATTTTGGCTGGACCGGTATTGTAGCGGGGTGTTTATTCGTCGGCGCCCTTTTGGCACTGATATGGAGTGCAACGGGTTTTTATCGATCCCCGTTTAATCTTACCGGCGTAACGCTTGGTGGATTTCTCTTCCTGTCGTGTATGCAGGGCATTGGTGCTGACTTGCAGTTTATCGTTACGTTGATATCTTACTATCTGATTTTCGTAGTTTTCAAACGGTTTGCATGAGAATACTCTGTGTTGGACCTATATGGCGCGGGAGTAATGCAGGTGGAATGTTTAGGGCTCTAAGCCGGGAAGGTCATTTGATCGATACCGTTGATGAGTATTATTACATTAGCTTTCATGCCTCGAATATTACATCAAAAGTTGTACAGCGTTCCATACGGCATATTCAGGTAAATGAGTTCAACCAGGCGATCAAGACAGCTATAGATCTGTTTAGGCCTGATGTAGTATTCGTTTATAAGGGTAGGTTTGTACAACCCGAAACGTTGGATTATGCGAGATCAAAAGGGAAAACATTAGCTCTGTTTTACCCGGATGTAAGCATGAAGGCGCACGGAAAGTATATTCCGCTCAATATTCCGCGTTTCGACATCGTTTTCACAACAAAAACCTTTGGCATAACTGATCTGAAAAACTCCTATGGAGTTACAAACGCCCAGTTTATTCCACATGGTTTTGATCCGGATATACACCGCCAGTACCAGATGAGTGACGAGGACCTGCGAAATTTTGGATGCGATGTGTCATTTATTGGCACATATTCTCAGAAAAAAGAAAACATACTAGCTGCGATCAAGAAAGCACTCCCTGAGGTTCATCTGAAAATATGGGGAGGGCAATGGGAGCGGTGTACATCTCCATTATTGCAAGATTCGATCCAGCATACCAGTGTGCTCGGAGACTTGTATGCGATTGCCATCCAGTGTTCTAAGATCAACCTGGGCATCCTTAGCGAGCAAGTGGTAGGAGCCTCGTCGGGAGATCTGATCACTTCCCGTACTTTTCACATACCTGGAAGTTCAGGGTTTATGTTGCATGAACGAAATGTGGAATCTCTACAGTATTTTGCTGAAGATGAGGAAGCTGGTTTCTTTGATGATGCTGAAGATATTGCTGCAAAAGTAAAACGCTACCTGTCTGATAATGGCCTGCGTGAAAGGGTACGATTGGCTGGGTATCAAAGAGCACTTCGTGACCATTCTTTAGATAAACGTGCGCAACAAGTGGCTTCACGTTTATCAGAGCTAGTTTCAAAAAGATAATATAGCTGCATTTTTATGTGGCAATCAATTGAGTTAATGGCAAAATGATTGACGTTACCTACATCTACAGAGAATTCCGGGAGACGGCATTTTCAATTGAAGGCATTTTTGATGTTGTTCGAAAAAAGTTGAGTGGAACGGTCAACGACCGATCATTTCATTTCGACGCCACCAAATCGCGTGTTAGAAACGTATTGGACATTCGCAAATTGCCGGCTGGCATCAATCATGTCACCGGTGACATCTATTTCCTTACGATAGGACTGCGGAAAAGTAAGAATGTGGTAACGATACATGATCTTGGGCATTATGAGCACCTGAAACAGTTTCCGCTGAAATTTATCGTGTATCATTTGTTCTGGATGTACCTCCCGCTCAGAAAGGCAGACGTAATTACAGTTGTATCGGAAACTACTAAGGCTCATCTTTTGAAAGCATTTGGTTTTGCAAAAGATAAAGTAAGGGTTGTGTATAATCCTGTTAAGCCCATCTTTAAATACAGTAAGAAAGAAACACTGAACACAAAACTGCGCATATTGCAAGTTGGTAGTGGCTGGCAGAAAAATCTAAACAACCTGATAGAAGCTGTGAAAGGTACCAATTATCACCTGGACATCGTTGGGCTGCCTGATGCTGAGTCCATCGAGAAAATGCAGCGCTTCGATATTTTACATACAATCAGCAGCGGATTGACAGACGTGCAGCTATATCAGAAATACCTCGATTGCGATATTCTTTTTTTTGCATCGATACAAGAGGGTTTTGGTATGCCAATAATAGAGGCACAAGCGGTAGGACGACCAGTAATAACGAGTAACGTAGGGGCAATGCTCGAAGTGGCACAGGATACAGCTGTACTTGTAGAGCCGCGAAATGTTGCCCAGATCAGACAGGCAATCGATGCACTAGCGCAGGATAAGAACTATTATGATCTGATAGTGGAAAAAGGACTGGGCAATGCTTCGAAATATAGTATCGAGCACATTGCCGACGAGTATTTGAACATCTATAAGGAGCTTGCAAGTTAACATCGCAGACCTACAAAGCGCCGGTACCGGTTAATACCCATGAATACACAAAAAAATATCGTTTATCTCTATTCGGAGGTCATGCCATACGCCATCACCATCATGCGTGTATTGCGCGACAACTTCAATGCAAATATTGACTGCATCTGTTGGGATAAGAACAAAAACACTCCTTTTGTTCCGACGGATATGGACCGGGTGAAGTTTCACAAGCGCTCGGGTTTTGACAGACAAGGTTTGATTGATTTTATTGAAGAAAGGAAGCCCGAGATAATCTTTATATCGGGTAGGATGGACCATGGGTATCTAAGCATAATTCCGCATTTCCGGGCAAAAGGCATCCCCGTTATTTCGGCTTGCGATAACCAGTGGTACGGAACTGTAAAGAACTGGTTAGCCGCGTTATGTAGCAGGTATATCTACCACAGGTACTTCGAATACTTTTGGGTGCCGGGCAGGAGGCAGTTTGAATTTGCAAAGAGGGTCGGTTTTTCCAATAATAATATACTTGGCTATTCGCTGTCTGCAGATGTTGATCGTTTTAAGCAAGCCCACACCGAAAGAAAGAATCTACATTCAGGTAAATTTCCCAAGAATATAGTTTTTGTCGGCAGGTTTGTGAAAGCGAAAGGGCTGGATATTTTGGTAAAAGCCTTTGCTGAGTTTAAAAAGGAAATGCAAAGCGACTGGAAACTGATTGTAGTAGGCACTGGACCTTTGAAGGTTGAGGCCAACGCAGATATCGAAGTTGTCGATTTTATGTCAACCGAAGAGTTGGCGTCAAGGAGTGCTGGATGGGGTGTCTTTTGTCTACCCAGTATTTGGGAGCCATGGGGCGTGGTGATACATGAATTTGCTGCTGCCGGCATGCCCATCATTGCCTCTGAAGATGTAGGTGCTGCTGATACCTTTATAGTTGACGGGTTCAATGGATATACATTCAAGCCGGGAGATATGAACGCCCTGAAAGCTGTATTCGTAAAGCTGAATTCAAAGACCGACGATCAGCTTTGGGCGATGGGCGATAGGAGTATCGAAATATCTGATGCTATTACTCCGGTTAAAGCGGCGCACAGCTTTATGAGTGTTTTGAACAAAGCAAAATAGCGTGCTGGCGGTATCCCATTCTGTTATGGCGAGCCGTAACAGAAAATTAATCATAATATTTTGAAAAAAAAGGCGGATGTTTAGGCAGTTAACTATAACTCGAGGAAGACATTCGTTTAGATTTCTATAAAAGGAGAGAGACAACAGTAAATGAATTCGCCCAAAAACATAGTCTACCTCTACTCGGAAGTACTGCCCTATGCTATAACCACTATGCGTGCGTTGCGAGATAACTTTAACGCAAACATTGATTGTATATCTTGGGACAAAAACAAAGTGACTCCATTTGTTCCGCAAGACATGGAACGAATACGGTTTCACAAGCGTTCCGAATTTAATAAGCAGACCCTGATCAATTTTATTGAGTCCCGACGTCCCGACGTATTGTGCATCTCTGGAAGAATGGATGGGGCATATTTGGACGTCGCAGTGCATTTCCGGGCTAAAGGTGTTCCTGTCATTTCCGGCTGCGATAACCAATGGTACGGCTCCGTGAAAAATTGGGTCGCCGCGCTGTTTAGCCGATATATTTATCACCGCTACTTTGACTATTTCTGGGTACCGGGAAGAAGGCAATTTGAGTTTGCCAAAAGGATAGGTTATTCCAATAAAAATATTCTTGGCTATGCACTCTCGGCGGATGTCGATAGATTTAGAAGTGCGTACGAGGCGAGGAAAATGCAACACGCCGGAAAATTTCCAAGAACTATTGTGTATGCAGGCAGGTTTTCGCAGGAAAAAGGTATAGAGGTCCTGGTAAAGGCGTTTACCGAATTTAAGTCCGAAACAACAAACGACTGGAAATTGGTGCTCGTTGGTGCAGGGCCTGTAAAAGTTGAATCTACTTCAGACATCCAGGTGCTTGACTATATGACACCTGATGAACTGGTTGCCAAATCTTCTGACTTTGGCGTGTTTTGCCTCCCCAGTATTTGGGACCATTGGGGCGTTGTAATACATGAATTTACCGCGGCCGGAATGCCAATGATATCCTCGGACGGAGTCGGGGCAGCTGACACCTTCATTATAGAAGGATTTAATGGTTATCTTTTCAAATCGCGCGATGTGAATGCACTAAAAGCCGCATTCGTAAAGATGACGTCGAAAACCGACGAGGAACTTTGGGAAATGGGCGACCGTAGTTTTGAAATATCCGAAACGATCACTCCTACTAAAGCGGCTCATAGCTTTATGAGCGTACTGGACAAAAGCGTTGGATAAATGATATTGATCGACGCACTTTTTATTGCAAATGAAGGTGGCGGGCCTAATCTGTTGCGTTATTTAATAGATGTAATTCGCAGCAACGGCAAAGAGTCGGAATTCTTTCTCTATTTAGACGAGCGTTTTCAGCATGACGTGAGTGGGTTCGCTCATTTACGGTCAAAAGCGGGCCTGTTAAAACGGTTGAATTTTTATCGACAAAATAGGGAACGGTTCTCCAGGGTATTGTGTTTTGCTAATACACCGCCGCCAGTCAGGTTAAACGTACCTGTTCATACTTATTTTCATAATCAGATGCTGCTGGAGAGCAGGCGTCGATTTGCAAGTAAGCAATATTTCAGGTTTTTGTTGAGGTATGCATTTGTCGCGTTGTGGAATAACAATACTGACGACTATATTGTGCAAACGCCGCATATGGTTGAGGAGATAGTGTCCGCTGGATTGAAACCTGAAACAAGATGTAAACAGTTTCCGATTTTCAAGCCTTTCGAACGTGCGTATGTTGCTGATTACAGGTCGTTAACGGAATTTGTTTACGTAAGTGCTGCTTCCTTTTATAAAAATCATACAACGCTTCTAAATGCGTGGGAGCATCTTTTTGATAGAGGTCTGAACCCTGTTTTGCACCTTACGGTCACAGATACGTACACGTCTGTACTATTGCATATCAAGCGTTTGCAGGATAAAGGGGTGCAGATCATCAATCACGGGTATATAGACACTTCGGAACTGTATGGACGATGTGCCTACATGATATACCCCTCATTGAATGAAAGCTTTGGTCTCAGCCTAATTGAGGGTGCTAACGCGGGGATGAAAATATTAGCAGCTGATCTTCCTTATGTTAGGTCGGTTATCGAGGCCAGTGTCTATTTTGATCCACTTGACGTAGGGGCTATATCACAAGCAGTTGCAGCAGTATTGCAAAATGCGCCTTCTCTTACAAAAATTGTCGTGGAAGACCGCGTAGACGAGCTTCTGGAATATATTTTGAATTAATTTGCATGTATGTTTGATAATAAAACACTTCTTATCACCGGCGGAACTGGCTCGTTTGGAAATGCCGTTCTGGAAAAGTTCATCAATTCTGATTTTAGCGAGATCAGGATATTTAGCCGGGACGAGAAAAAACAGGACGACCTTCGAAAGAAGTACAATGATAAGCGGATCAAGTTCTATATCGGTGACGTTAGGGACTATTCGTCAGTTGACGCCGCTGTAAACGGGGCTAACTATATTTTTCATGCGGCCGCACTGAAACAGGTGCCTTCGTGTGAGTTTTTTCCTATGGAGGCGATCAAAACCAACGTTATCGGCACTGAAAATGTTCTGGATGCTGCTGTAAAGCACAATGTTGAGAATATTGTTGTACTCAGTACGGATAAGGCCGTTTATCCCATTAATGCAATGGGTATGTCAAAAGCGCTCATGGAAAAAGTGATGGTAGCCAAGTCGCGACGTATTACCAATGGCAAGATTATTTTGTCTGGCACTCGATACGGGAATGTTATGGCTTCACGAGGCTCGGTTATTCCGTTGTTCATGGACCAGATAAAAGCTGGGAAACCGATCACCATTACTGATCCAAACATGACCCGGTTTATGATGACACTGGAGGATGCGGTTGAATTGGTGATGTTTGCCTTTCATAAAGCCAAGCCAGGTGATATATTTGTTCAAAAGGCGCCTGCTTGTACGGTAGAAGTACTGGCACTAGCATTAAAAGAGCTGTACAATGCTTCAAACGAGATTCGTGTCATTGGAACCCGTCATGGAGAAAAGTTGTATGAAACTCTGGTTAATCGTGAAGAAATGGCGAAAGCGAGGGATCTGGGGGATTATTATTGCATACCAGCAGATGAGCGAGATCTCAACTATGAGAACTATTTTTCACAAGGCGAGCTAAAAGTCTCAAAAGTAGAAGAATATCATTCTCATAACACGGAGCAGTTGGATGTGGAAGGTATCAAAAAGCTGTTATTGAAGTTGCCTGCTGTGCGAGCAGACTTGAAAATTGCAGAATTGGTTAACTAAGGGAGCTTAATGTCGTATATAAGGGATCGCGGAAGGTGGTCCAATGATAAAAAAAATCGCAGATTGAATTGATGAATAGCGACTTTATTACCACTTATAGAGAGTTGTTGGAATGGCGGCCGCACACGGTGCGCGACCGGATGAAGGACATTGCGCTTCGGGGATTGGTGTTTATAGACGCGCTCACTGGTGCAGACATCAAGTTTCTTGATCGTCCGAGAATTCAGTTTTTGTATCTCCATCACGTTTTCAAAGATGAAGAACAACAACTGCGCTCACTATTGAATAAACTCTCCCAGCATTTTGAGTTTATTTCTTACTCCGATGCTGTTACAAAGATTCTTACTGGCCAGGTCGACAAACCATATATATGTTTTAGTGCGGACGACGGGCTCAAGAATAACCTGACGGCTGCTGCCATCTTGAATGAGTACGGCGCGAAAGCCTGCTTTTTTATTAATCCAGGACTGATAGGTGAGGCCGATTATGGCAAGATCAAAACTTATTGTCGTGACGTCCTGGATTTTCCTGTGTCTGAATTTCTTGGATGGGACGACGTTTGCACTTTGCTTAAGGATGGTCACGAGATAGGCGGCCATTCTATGCACCATATGAATATTGCCGCTACCAATCCTGACGAAATTAGTGCGGACATGGCGGAAACTTGGAATGTACTGAGGCAATACTGCGATCTACCCAAACATTTCGCTTTCCCCTACGGCCGGTTCTTTCATTTCAGCGAGGCCGGCAGAAAGGCCGTTTTTGATGCAGGTTTCATATCCTGCGCAAGTGCTGAAAGGGGCTGTCACATTAATCCTGACAGACCACTGCAACCGGATGAACTTTGCATTCGCCGCGATCACGTAGTGCTTGACTGGGGTGTTGATCAGATTTTTCATTTCATCAACAGCAACGCCCGGAAAGCCGCCGCTCATAATAATTTGTTCCCAACTCTTCAATGAGGGTAATTGTTCTTACTACATCTCGCTTAGGCACCGCTGGCCATCACTTGCCCGTTATTGCTACGGCAAAAGGTATAGAGATAGTTGCTGTAATACTTAGCGAAGGCTTTGTTACCAACCGCAGCAAACGGCATTGGCGAAACTTGAAAAAGATCGCACGTATTGGTGTGCTGGGCGCTTTCAATGGTGTACGCATGAGGAGGTGGTATGGCGAGGCGCTTAATAGTTACTGCAACATTCAAAGTGTTGAGGATACCTGTAGGTCGTTAGGTATCCGGTTTGAAAAAGTTCCGTCAACAAATAGCCGTCAAACCCAACAGCTTTTTAAAGACCTGGGTGCAGACGTGGCAATAAGCCTTGGTAACGGGTATATTTCACCTAAGGTGTTTACTATTCCCCGACATGGAATGCTCAACATCCACCATGAAATATTACCCGATTATCAGAACGCTCAAAGTATTATCTGGCAGTTGTACAACGGAAGTGCTGAGACCGGTTATACCATCCATAAAATAGACGCCCGCATTGATACTGGAGACATACTGCTGCAGGAGCACGTGTCGATAAAGTTTCGGGATTCGCTTGCAGAAACGGTGACTGCAACCCTGGCGGAAGTCTTCGACAGGTCAGCCCAGGGATTGAAGAAACTTCTGGAAAATTTCCACCGTTATTACGACAACGCCCGTCCGCAAGGCACCGGTAAAAAATATACCACTCCATCATATCGGCAATATTTTACGATCTTGCAAAACTTCAAGCGTTTAAGAAATATTAATCGCATACCTGAATGAGAAAGATAGGTATTACGGGTCAGCAGGGATTTATTGGATCCTACCTCTATAATAAGATCAGTCTGTTGAAAGATGAGTTTACGCTCGTCAATTTTGATAGGCAGTATTTCAACGATCCTGCAGCTTTAGCTGCATGGGCTGGCCAGTGTGATGTGATCGTTCATCTTGCGGCGATGAACCGACATGAAAGCGCCGACGTGTTGAAAGATACCAATATTGAGCTGGTGCAAAAATTGGTAAATACACTTGGCACATTAGGACATACTCCACATGTGTTGTTCTCGTCTTCCACTCAGGAGGACCGAGGCAACGAATACGGTATTTCAAAAACTACCGGGAGAAATTTGCTGGCCGACTGGGCGGCGAAAAACGAAAGCTGTTTTACAGGTTTGATCATACCAAATGTATATGGTCCGTTTGGCAAACCATTTTACAATTCTGTGGTAGCAACGTTTTGCTACCAGCTTTGTAACGAGCAACAGCCGCGTATTGATGTAGATGGCAAGCTTAAACTAATATATGTAGATGAACTTGCAGAAGTTTTCATTGCCGCGATAAGAAATGGAGTCAATAATGCCTCGTTTGCGGTTGAGCACAGCGTTGAAAAGAATGTGAGCGAGATTCTTGGAAAGTTGAACGTGTTCAAAGATCTCTACTTTGATAAAGGCATATTTCCTGCAATTGAAAATAACTTTGAGCGTAATCTTTTCAATACCTTCAGAAGTTATATTCCCTACGCCACTCATTTTCCGGTTGCGCTCAAGCAGCATGCCGATGACAGAGGCGTGTTTGTAGAGCTGGTGAAATTGCAACAAGGCGGGCAAGTGTCGTATTCTACCACACATCCCGGCATCACCCGTGGCAATCACTTTCACACAAGAAAGATCGAACGGTTCCTGGTCATCAAGGGTAAGGCCTTGATCCAGCTACGTAAATACAATGCCGGAGAGGTGATCGATCTTTACCTGGACGGCACACAGCCATCATACGTCGATATGCCAGTATGGTATACTCATAATATTAAGAATATCGGGGATGAGGAGCTATATACCGTATTTTGGATTAACGAATTTTTCGATCCCGCTGATCCTGATACCTATTTCGAAACGGTGTAAACTCATTAAATGAACAACAGAAAACTGAAAGTTTTGACGGTAGTTGGTACGCGTCCGGAGATCATCCGGCTTTCGCGTGTACTGGCTGCACTGGACGCGTCACCTGCTATAGAGCATGTTTTGGTGCATACGGGTCAGAACTACGATTATGAACTGAATCAGATCTTTTTTGAAGACCTCGAGCTCAGGAAACCAGATTACTTTCTGAATGCCGCAGGCAAAAACGCTACCGAAACTATTGGGCACATACTTATCAATATTGACCCTATTCTCGAAAAGGAAAAACCGGATGCTTTTCTTGTATTAGGTGATACCAATAGCTGCCTTTGCGCAATACCGGCAAAAAAGCGCCACATCCCCATATTTCATATGGAGGCGGGTAACAGGTGTTTCGATCAGCGCGTGCCTGAAGAGACCAATCGCCGTATCGTAGATCATATCAGTGATATCAACCTGACCTATAGCGACATCGCAAGAGAATATCTTTTGCGCGAAGGTCTTTCGCCTGACCGCGTGATCAAGACTGGCAGCCCGATGTATGAAGTGTTGCATCATTTTATGCCGAAAGTGTCAAACTCCAAGATACTATCCGAGCTATCGCTGGCGAAGGGAAAATATTTTGTGGTATCGGCACATCGCGAAGAAAATATCAGCTCACAGCGCAACTTTACTAACCTGGTAAAGGTGCTGAATGATATGGCTGCGCAGTTCGAATTGCCAGTTATCGTTTCAACCCATCCGCGCACGCAAAAGATGATAGAGCAGCAGCAGGTGAGTTTTAATAAACACGTGCGACTGATGAAACCTTTTGGTCTGACAGACTATATCGCTCTGCAACGGAATGCAAAAGCCGTGCTTTCTGATAGCGGTACTATCACTGAAGAGTCATCAATTCTTAATTTTCCTGCGCTGAATATCAGGGAAGCTCATGAGCGCCCGGAAGGTATGGAAGAAGCAGCGGTAATGATGGTGGGATTAAATCCCGAAAGGATCATGCAAGGGCTATTGCAGCTGGAGGGACATAGTGACGAGCAGCGGGTATTCAGGATGGTGAACGATTATTCCATGCCCAATGTTTCTGATAAAATAGTAAGAATAATACTCTCCTATACTGACTACGTGAAAAGAGTAGTTTGGTCTGAATAACATGCGTGTTCTTATTCTTAGTCAATGGTGTTATCCGGAACCTGATCTGAAAGCGCTCACCTTTGCCCGGGAGCTGCAGAAGAAAGGGCATTCGGTGCAGATACTGACGGGGTTTCCAAACTATCCCGGAGGTAAGCTGTATGAAGGGTATAAAGTGAAGTGGTCGCAGAGAGAAGTGATCGAAAACGTTGAAATAATACGCGTGCCGCTTTATCCCAGTCATGACCAGTCGGGCGGTAAACGGATGCTGAACTATTTGAGTTTTGCTTTCAGCGCTGCACTGCTGGGTGTATTTCGGGTGAAGAAAGCAGATGTTATGTATGTGTATCATCCACCTGCTACGATCGGAATACCCGCAGTATTTATTCGGTTTTTCAGGCGTATCCCGGTAGTGTATGACATCCAGGACATGTGGCCGGATACATTAACCGCAACCGGCATGGTGAAAAATAAAATTGTTTTGAAACTTATTAGCTGGTATTGTGCTTTTATTTACGGAATCGTTGATAGGATCACGGTACTCTCGCATGGTTTTAAAAACCGGCTGGTGTCGCGGGGAGTAGATGCTGCAAAGATCGACGTGATATATAATTGGCCCAACCCGTTCACACTGCCGGAAATACAGGACAAATCGCGTATACCCGCCGCTGCTGAAAAGTTTACTATTTTATTTGCAGGCACAATGGGACGAGCCCAGGCATTGGATAAAGTGTTGGATGCCGCCGCAATACTAAAGGCGGAAGGTGCCAGTAATATTCAGTTCGCATTTCTTGGTGGTGGGATATGTCTTGATGAACTAAAAGCCCAGAAAGAAAGATTACGTCTCGATAATGTTGTATTCCTGCCACGTGTCAATAACAGTGATGTAGGAACCTACCTTGCCGCTGCAGATGCACTTTTGGTGCACCTGAAAGACGACGAATTGTTCAAGATTACCATACCGTCCAAAACACAGGCGTATTTCCAGGCGGGCAAGCCTGTACTGATGGCAGTTGGCGGTGATGCTGATGCTATGATAAATGATGCTGGCGCTGGGGTCTGTTGTCCGCCTGAGGATGCGGAAGCGATGGCAGCAGCAGCAATTAAGCTATCGAGGCTAAGCGAACAACAACTGGCTGACATGGGTACCAACGCCAGAAGCTATTTTGACAAATATCTGGCGATAGACCATGGGGTCAGCCAGTTTGAAAAAGCATTTGAAACCACCGTCAATGTATAAATACGGTCTTAAGCGGGTGGTGGATATTGTAGGTTCTTTAGCCTTGCTTGTACTTGCGTCTCCTTTTTTCGTTGTTACTTGGGGCTTATTGCTTTTTAATAATGGAGGCAACGCTTTCTTTGTGCAGCCGCGCATAGGCAAACGCAACAGGGTCTTTAGAGTGTTGAAGTTCAAAACAATGAACGATCGCCGTGACCGGCAGGGCAATTTATTGCCGGACTCAGAACGATTAACGCCGCTCGGTGCTTTTGTTCGCAAAAGCTCTCTTGATGAGCTTCCTCAACTTATCAATGTGCTAAAGGGCGACATGAGCCTGATAGGCCCTCGTCCTTTGTTGGTGGAGTACCTGCCACTTTATGATAATGAGCAAATAAGGCGGCACGAAGTGCTCCCGGGCATTACCGGCTGGGCGCAGGTCAACGGCCGTAATACCATTACATGGGAGCAAAAATTCTCCTACGATGTGTGGTATGTTGATAACATATCCTTTACCTTAGACCTAGCCATTCTGTGGCGCACTATAAAAAAGATAATTGTGTCCGAAGGCATTAGCTCTGCTACTTCTGCAACAATGGAAAAATTCACAGGATCAACGAATGTTTAAGCCTACTATCGTTTTCGGAGCCAGCGGGCATGGAAAAGTGGTCATCGAATTGCTGGAGATAAACGCCATCACGGAAATTACTATCTGGGATGACGCTGAGCGACCGGAGGTGTGGGATTATCCAGTAGAGAAACCATACTTGCAAAAGTTAAGTGCTGACTACGGTATGGTCATAGCTATTGGTAATAACAGTACCAGGAAGGAAGTTGCCGAAAAGTATCGGGAGCATGTTGATTTTGTTATTCCTGTACATCCCTCGGCTGCTGTAAGTCGCCGGGTTAATGTGGGCAAAGGAACGGTTATTATGGCCGGTGTAGTCATTAATACCGACACAAAAATAGGAGAGCATTGCATCATCAATACCTCTGCGTCTATCGATCATGACTGTCTGTTGGGCGACTTTGTTCATATTTCGCCGAATGCTACTTTGTGCGGCGATGTGCAAGTTGGTGAGGGCACTCATATTGGAGCAGGCAGTGTAGTAATACAAGGGATAAGAATAGGGAAGTGGAGTACCATTGGTGCTGGCACCGTGGTGATAAGGGACGTGCCGGATTATGCCACGGTTGTGGGTAATCCCGGTAAAGTTATTAAAGGCTAAAAACTTTGTATGAAACCTAAAATTTGGCTCTCAGCGCCACACATGGGCGGTAATGAGCAGCACTATGTAAACGAGGCATTTGACTCGAACTGGGTGGCGCCTCTGGGACCTAACGTCGATGGGCTCGAGCAGAACATCGCGCATTACCTCCGCGAAAATACCAGTGTGGCGGCATTAAGTTCGGGCACGGCAGCAATTCACCTTGCGCTGGTTATGTTGGGCGTTCAGCCAGGCGATGAAGTGATCTGCCAGAGTATGACATTCTCAGCATCGGCAAATCCTATAGCCTATCTCGGTGCAACTCCCATCTTTATAGACAGTGAACCAGAAACATGGAACATGTCACCGGTGCATCTTGAAGCGGCCATCAAAGACCGTCTTAGCAACGGTAAAAAGCCGAAAGCAATTATCCCGGTGCATCTATACGGTATGCCAGCGCATATGCAGGCAATCATGGAAATCGCCGAGCGATACGATATTCCGGTATTGGAAGATGCGGCTGAAGCATTAGGGTCTGCTATCGACGGTGTTAAATGCGGCACATTTGGTGTCATGAGTGTATTGTCATTCAATGGCAATAAGATCATTACTACGTCAGGCGGCGGCGCACTGGTAGCTAAAGAAGCAAAATACACAGAAAAGGCGCGATTCCTGTCTACGCAAGCCCGCGATGCAGCACCGCATTACCAGCATTCGCAAATAGGATACAACTATCGGATGAGCAACATTTGCGCTGGCATCGGTCGTGGGCAGATGGAAGTATTACTGGAAAGAGTCGCCCAGCGCCGGGCTATATTCGACAAATATGAGCAGCGGTACTCCGGACATCCTGGTGTATCCTTCCTTAAGGAGCCTGAAGGATACTCTAGCAACAGGTGGTTAACTACAATTTTGATAGATCCACAACAAGCCGGTATAAATAGGGAAACGCTCCGGTTGGCACTCGAAAATGACAATATAGAATCTCGCCCATTATGGAAACCAATGCACTTGCAGCCAGTTTTTGCTAATTGTCCGTTTTATGGCGATGATTGTGCAGAAAAATTGTTCGAGAATGGACTTTGCCTTCCATCTACTTCCAGCTTGACCGATAGCGACATAGAACGAATATTCTCTGTCATGGATAGTGTTTTTCAGCACGAATTGACAATTGTTGGCGGACGATAGTATCTTCGTTCACCGTTTTTCAATTAATTTGATAAAAATTTATAATGACAAAGTCACAGTCAGTATTTAGTAAAGGTTCCTTTGGTTTGGTGTGGTTATTAGGTTTATTCCTCCTCTTAGGCAGTGGATGTTCCAGTTCGAAGCAGTCAGTTTATTTTCGTGACGCACCCTCGTTAAGCGGCGGGACCGTCCAGGTGGTGGAGTTTTCCAGCTTTAAGATCAAGCCTGATGATATCCTGGATATTTCAATACAAACGCTTGATCCGCAAAATATGCAGGGCGTATCCTCAACGGGCGCCGGTTCTGAAAAAGTGGAAAATGGCGCTCCCGCAGGCTTCGTGGTAGATAAAAATGGATACATAGAACTGCCGATAGTAGGAAGGATGCATGTGGAAGGTCTTACATTATCTGAAGCCAAAGAAAAGATAAGGACACAGGCAAAACAATTTTTTAAAGACCCACTGGTAAATATCCGTTTGGCCAATTTCCGGGTTACTGTATTAGGAGAAGTGCTTCGCCCGGGAACTATTATGGTGCCTGCTGAAAAAGCGGGTTTATTGGACGTTATCGGGATGGTCGGAGATCTTAGTTCATTTGCTAACCGTGAAAAGATTGTCTTGATCAGAGAAGAGGGGACAACGAAAAAATTCGTCGAGCTTGATATAACATCTGCAGATGTTTTCAAATCTCCCTATTACTACGTAAGACCGGGAGATGTGATTTATGCAGAACCGACAAAGGTGCGGAATCGTAATGTGAATTATGACGCAACAAGGGACCGTTACATTTCCTATCTGCTGTCAGCCGTGACCGTGACCCTAACGATTATTACTTTTGTTAGGTACAACAGCAAGAACTAAAAAAAGAACCCTTTCCGTTTCACTTTCTACAATTTATGTATTAAGTTTAAGGCAGGAAAATTTACTGAGATATATGAAAAAAGTTTTACTGTCTGCTATTTTATTAGCATCAGCAAACGCCTTCGGGCAAGACCTGGAGTTTGGGGTTGGTGGCGGATTCAGCCAAAATACAGTACCTGATGGGAACATGGTGTACAAGCAGGATCAAACGCTGATGAACTACGCCGGTACCATGAAATTGCTTTATACTACATTCAACTACTGGCAGTTTGGCCTGGATGGGCATGTGATGGAAATTGCCGGGAAGTCAACTAAGGTTTATCAGGGTGTACTGACGGATTCTGTGGGTGGCGATAATCGTAAAATAGTATACGCTAAATATGGAGTTACTGTGTGCGGTGTAGTTAACAAAGCATTCCACTTTTACAATAAGCAGACCAATAAGAAGAGCAAAAGTTATCTTTACTTAGGCGCGGCTGTTGGTTATGGCTCTGGCCGTAATGACCATATGGAGTATGATGCTTCTGAAACTTACAATGCGCCGGATGGTGGACGCGGCATAGTATTTGGCGGACAGGCAGGTTATGTAGGTAATCTGTCGGAAAAGCTAGGTTTCAACCTTGACATCGCGGTAAGGCGTATGGATTTGAAATACGACGCAGGTGCTCCTTTGGTGTCGCCACTCGAAGACCTGCATTATAGCGTGGTTACAGTGCCGGTTACTTTCGGAATACGTTATTTCTTCTTTCGTACAGACAGAGACCTCGTACCAAGAGATCCTGGTGCACGCCCAATGGGAAGAGCATCTTATTAAGAATCAATTAACAACTTGCGAATAAAAAAAAGCCGCCATCTGGCGGCTTTTTTTTATGTCTTAGTGAGTGTAGTCGGAGTCAAAAAAGCTATAGAAATTGCTGTTTAGAGTAGCCGCTTTGCCCGTATAGGAAAGATTGAAACTGTGCGATTTATAGGTATACCGTTTGGCGCTTTTACGCTCACCGGTTCCTTTGGGGGTTCGTACCGTATTCCGTGGCAGCTGTCTGAACTTGTGGTCGTATACTACGATGCGGGGTTTTGCGGAGTTGACATTGTCGCTGGCGCTGAAAATATCGATATCTTCTCCTTTTCTGCCCGGTAAGAAGTCTTCAGACATCATTAAAGCGTTCATTACGATCAAATAGTTAGTATCGTTAGGCTTTACTATGAGATCTGTGGCTGGTGTGAGGTCTTTGTTAAGTATATGCCCGGTAAATTTCTTGTCCATGATGAACCGTGCATTAGTATCGTAATAATAATACACCGGACAGTAGTCAAAGTTTTCATTGAAATCCTTTACGATCTGCATGGCGGCATTGTGTGCCTCACGTTGAAATTTGATAAGGTCTTCCGTTCTTTTGGTCTTTTTGTAAAATGCTACTCGGCGTGGGTAGGTAAAAAGTTGGACAAAAATAGCTTTGGGTGGTGAGGCACGGTAGCGTTGCTTGACGCGCCAGGGGCGCTGCGCTGATGCGCTGAATGAGCCTGCCAGGAATGCCAAAAGCAGCAGGTGCTTGATCTTCATAATTATAGTTGAGTGTGCTGTAAGATACAAAAAAATAAGCCCTCCCTTCTTAGGGAGGGCTTATTAACTGGTTTTTTACATTACTGTTGCATGCCCTGTACATTCATGTTCTGGGTGATCTTTGCTGACAGAATTTCTACTTTTTTCTTGAATATGTCGGCTGTAGCAGCATCGCCCGCGGCCATTGCCGTACTGCTCATAATATCGATGATGCTTACATCTCTGCGGATGTCATCAAACAAAGCTTCCTTACGTTCATCCGGCAGGGTAAGGATATAGTTGATGTCATCCTCCGCATTGCGAGCCAGTTTTTCGGCTATGACCTTTCCTTTGGCCTTGTCGCCTGCGCGGTAGTAGGCAACGGCAAGGTAGTAACCGGTGGCGTCGTAGAAGTATGAATGTTCTGAGATGTTATCATATACCTTGTTCAGCACTTTAATGGCTTCCGCATTTTTGCCCCTGTTTACCAGTTCAGCAGCAATACGGCCCGCATTGATGCGGTAAGATGATAGCATGATGCGGTTCTTTTCATCAAAATATACATCGTTCCTGCCGGCATTGCCCCATATGTACTTGTTCATATACAGGTCGTAGCTTTTGTCTACATCTACAGTACCCATTTCACCCTGCATGGTCATTTGTGGGTTGGTAGCCTTAAACGGCATCAGGCGGAATACCGAGCCTTCAAGACGCATATAATCGTGCAGGCCAATATAGTTTTCAGAAGGTAAACCAGCGCCGAAATAGATCGGGCGTTTCCAACCTTCCTGTGCTATGGCAGCTACGATCATCAGGGTAGCGATATCGTCTTTATAAGCTACATCTTTAGGGAAGGTAAATTTGATCTCGTTATTGATCGCTGTTGAATCGCTACCTGCGAACATGCCATTTTTCATGATCTCCTCTTTGCTCAGACCTTTGACAAAGAAGTTCTTCGTAGGATAGAAATTTTCTTTCTCGTCCATGCCCATTGACTGCAGCATATTTGTAGGGTCGTTGCTCAGCATGAAGTTACAAATGTCTACCAGGTTGAAATACCTGTCTTGCGGCACTTGTGGCGTCGAGTAGTAGCGGATATAGTTACGCCTATCTCCAATATAGTGCTCTTTTTTCCAGAGCATAGGAATGGCATCGGCATCATTGATCTTATAGTTGAGCTGGTCAATATACCAGTCTATACCTAACAGGCTCATGTTGATCACGCGAACGTCTCTTCTGATGCCTTCTACCTCCTGGAGGTACCATACCGGATACGTATCATTATCACCATAAGTAAAGAGGATGGCATTCGGTGCACACGACTGCAGCACGTTCCACGCCGTAGCCCGGGCTATGGTCTTTTTAGAGCGGTCATGGTCATCCCATTCCTCAGATGCCATGAGTGTTGGTACGGCCAACAGGCAAAGCAGTATGGCAGCATACATGCCTTTGGGGCCCTTTAAGAAACGCTGGAACAGATCGTTTACCATTAACACACCTAATCCTATCCATATCGCATATGCATAGGTGGCCGCGTAAGCATAGTCACGCTCACGTGGCTGCAGTGGCGGCATGTTCAGGAATATCGCGATAGCTATACCGGTAAAGAAGAACAGCACCAGCGTTACGATACCATCAGGTTTGTTATTATTGAACTGGTATACCAGGCCCATTAAGCCAAGGATGAACGGCAGGAAATACAGTTGGTTGCGTGCCGGGTTGTTGCGGTAACCGTCCTGCATTTTATCTATATCGCCCAGGCCGCGGATGTTTTTATCAACGAATTTGATACCCGATATCCAGTTGCCATCTTTAGCCTGATAGGAATGACCTTGCATATCGTTCTGGCGGCCGGCATAGTTCCACATAAAGTAGCGCCACCACATCCAGTTCAGTTGAATGTTGAAGAAGTAGCTGAAGTTGTCGGCAGACGTAGGTTGTTCGCCTTCAGCCAGTCCCAAAAAGTTGCGGTAGAACTGGATATGGCTTGCATCGTTATTGTCGTGGATACGAGGGAAGAAGCGTTTGTCTGACGGTGCAAATTCCTGCTCCAGTTTCTTACCCACTATTTCATAGTGTGCTTTCCCATCCTTTTCAGAACGGGCATATTGATAACCCTTCATAGGGTAGGCAATAGGACGCGCGGTGAAATCTTGCCCGTACAACAGTGGTTGTTGGCCAAACTGTTCGCGCTGAATATAAGATGTCAGGCTTATCGCATTGTCAGGGTTAGTCATATCGATAGGCACATCAGCGCGTGAGCGGATGATGGGAGCCAGATAGCTCGAAAAACCGATGACAATGAAAGTAAGACAAAGTATAGCAGTGTGTGCAGCGTAGTTACCGCGGCGTTTAGCAAACGTCAATCCCCAAACCATTGCTGCAATCAGCAAGATGATAAAAGTGATGGCACCAGAGTCGAAAGGTAAACCAAAGCTGTTCACGAACAGCAGATCGAATTTAGACGCCAGTATGGGAATACCCTGAAGTACACCATACTGCACAAGGCCGAGCAAAATGCCGCCTATGAGGAAAGCCATGATGGCACCTCCAGTGGTAGGTTTGTAACGGCGGTAGTAGTATACCATTGCAATGGCCGGTATGCCCAGCAGGCTCAGCAAGTGTACACCTACTGACAGGCCTATCATATAAGCAATGAACAGCAACCACCTGTCTGCATATTTAGTATCGGCGGCATGTTCCCATTTCAAGATAGCCCAGAATACGATAGCACTGAATACAGAAGACGTAGCATATACCTCGCCTTCAACAGCTGAGAACCAGAATGTGTCGGAGAATGTATAGGCAAGAGCACCAACAAGGCCGGCGCCCATGATCAGGGTCGTCTTATTAGAGTCAGGGTTTTCTTCACCTTTGGCAAGCAGCCTTTTTGCAAAGTGAGTGATGGTCCAGAACAGAAACAGAATAGTAAGCGAGCTAGCCAGCGCCGACCATGCGTTGATCATAATGGCCACTTTTTGCAGATTGCCTCCAGCAAGTATTCCGAACATGCGTTGGATCATCATGAAAAGCGGAGCGCCGGGAGAGTGGCCTACTTCTACTTTGTAGGCACAGGAGATGAATTCACCACAATCCCAAAAGCTAACTGTGGGTTCCATAGTCATAAAATACACGGCCGTAGCAATAACGAACGTGATCCAACCAACAAGGTTGTTGATTTTGCGAAAATTCATGAAGCTTTATTTTGACGGCAACAAAAATAGAAAAATACGCTTACGACCCTAATACGGATTATGGAATTAACAAATTTATATGTGACTAAATAAGGAGGTGCTGTGAATAACTATAGCAATAAGCTACTCAGGTTCTTTAGCCTGTCGTGCGAGAGGAGTTGCGCCAGCTGCACTTCGCCAATGTTACGCAGGTGTTGAATGATCTGTTGCGCTTCCTCATCTGCAGTGCTGCTTTGTATCATCCAAAGATAATCCAGTTGTTTTACCTCCGGTAGTAATGTCTCTTTATCTGACTTTAGCCGGTAGAGGAGGTGCTTGTAGCCGTTGAGCGGAAGGCAGTACTGGTACACCGGGAAATAGTATTGGTGGCCTTTCGAAGATCGCACTACTACGTCAAGATCGGCCTCGCGCGAGAAATTCAGGTCGAACTTCCGGTTAAGCAGCCACGAGAAGCGGTATACAGGTAGGGCGCTTACAATACCGATCAGCGCTGTATCCGCAAAAAAATCCTCCTGCATTGCGGCCATATCAAGTACCAGTTTAGCTGACATGCGGGAAGGAATTGTTTTGTAGGGCAAAGGTCGGGCATATTTGTGTATTTCCAAATAAATAGCGCCTTCAGAATCTGTTTGCTGTACAGGTTTCTTAATGTTCTGACTTGATTTCGACCGGCGATACGGGTGTAGTTAGTCTCCCTTGCAAATCTTTTTTGGCGATGCCACAGGCGGAAGTTTAAATTTGTACCGTTTTAAGAATCACGGTTTTGAAGGTTTTTGCCGGTTGGCATTGACTTTTCAACTTATCCACTAATTTTACGCGCCAATTTTTAATTATGATCGATGTTTTGCTAGGGCTGCAATGGGGAGACGAGGGTAAAGGAAAAATAGTAGACTACCTTGCCGCAAATTATGATATCATCGCCCGTTTCCAGGGCGGACCTAATGCCGGCCACACACTTTATGTGAATGGTCAAAAGGTCGTATTGCGTACGATCCCGTCGGGCGTGTTTCATAAACACTGCCTCAACCTGATCGGCAATGGTGTAGTGATCGACCCGGTTTCGCTAAAAGGAGAGATCGAGCAGCTGCTGCCGTTGCAACCAGATGTGTTGAGCCGTATGTTCATTGCACATCGTGCACACCTTATTTTGCCTACACATCGCGCATTGGATGCGGCTTCTGAAAATGCGAAAGGCAGTGAAAAGATCGGCTCTACCTTAAAAGGTATCGGGCCTGCTTACATGGATAAAACTGGTCGTAACGGTTTGCGCGTGGGTGATGTACTTAGCAAAGACTTCAAAACAAAATACGATAAGCTGGTTGCCAAGCATACTGACATGCTAAAGCAATACGGCGGAGAACCAATAGACTGGAAACAGTGGGAGCAGCCTTTCTTTGAAGCTGTAGAATACCTACGCGGCCTGCAGATCATCAACAGCGAATACTGGCTGGATATGCAACTGAAAGACGGTAAGAAAATATTGGCAGAAGGTGCGCAGGGTAGTATGCTGGATATAGACTATGGTACTTATCCATTTGTTACTTCCTCGAATACTATCGCTGCCGGTGTTTGCAATGGTCTTGGTGTTGCCCCATCTCGCATTGGTGAAGTATATGGCATCACAAAAGCGTATTGTACTCGCGTGGGTAGTGGCCCGTTCCCTACGGAACTTCATGACGAAACAGGCGAGGCATTGCGCAAAGCTGGTAACGAATTTGGTGCGGTTACAGGCCGCCCACGCCGTTGTGGCTGGATCGACCTGGTGGCGCTTCGTTATACTGTCATGCTAAGTGGTGTTACCAAACTGATCATGACGAAAACCGACGTTCTCGACGAGTTCAATCCGATCAGGGCAGCAGTCGCATACAATGTAGAAGGCAAAGAAACCCGCGAGTTGCCGTATGACCTGTGCAGTGTTGATGTAACCCCGGTGTATGAATCATTTGCCGGCTGGGATAAGCCTATCAGCGCCTGCAGTAGCTATGATGAAACACCGCAGGTTTTTAAAGATTATTGCAGGTTTGTAGAGCAGTACCTGGAAACGAAAATAGCCTATGTTTCCAATGGTACAGGACGTGATCAATTACTGGTCATCCCTTAATAAAAAATAATATTTTTCTCGCTGAAAAAAAATTTGGCAATTTCACTAAACAATTAAAATTTTACGCCATCAACGTATGAGCGCTATGAAATCCAATTCAGAAAAAAAAGGGGCCGCTAGCAAGAAGAGCGCTGCAGAGAGTGCGCCTAAAAAAGCATCGTCTAAAGCAGCAAAAAAGAATGTAGAAGATGAAGAAGATGAACTTGACGAAGAAGTAGAAGAAACGCCGAAGAAGAAAACTGCTGCTAAAAAGACTGCGTCCAAATCTAAGTCGCGCGATGACGACGAGGATGATGACGATGACGATGATGACGACATGGATGATGATGACAGCTTTGGTGACGAAGAGGAAGATTACGATATGGACAAAGACTTTGAAGAGTTCGACCTGCCAAAATCTAAGTCAAAAAGTGGCGGTAGTGGCGGTGCTAAGAAGTCAAAAGGAGATGACGATTTCGATATAGACGACGAGTTTAAAGACCTGGGCTTCTTCAACGAAGGTAGTGGTGGTTTTGATGACGACGACGACGACTATTAAACAAATAGCCTTGCAACGACACGTAGCTACTTATGCTATAGCCGAAGGGCAATACGACAATATAAAGAGACGAATGCTGAACTGGGCACAACAGTTCAGCATTTTTGCTTTTCTGGATAGTAGCAACTATCGCGATCATTATAGTCGGTATGAATGCCTGCTTGCAGTGGGAGCCATACAGGCGATAACGGACACCTCGCTGGATGGACTACAATCGCTCCACGATACTCAACGAGACTGGGTGTTCGGTCACATCAACTACGACCATAAAAATACCCTGGAGCCAAAGGTAACGTCCCGCCATAGCGGCAATATGGGCTTTCCCGAGACATACTTCTTCGTGCCCGAAACAGTTTGTTATGTAGATACAGCCAAGACTAAGCTTACCATTGAGACCTATCAAGAGCCTGCGCATGTATTTCAGCAAATAATAGAAAGCGGTACCAGGGTTGGCACAGAATTGCCTCTGCTCATTTTTACACAGCGCATTGACAAAGAACAATACTTGCAAACGGTTGATCAGCTTCGTAAGCACATAATTGAAGGCGATTGTTACGAGATCAATTTTTGTAATGAGGGATTTTGTGAAAACGCAAATATTGAACCGTTGACGGTGTTCAGTAAGCTTACTGAATTATCGCCGGCGCCATTTGCAGCTTTCTATCGCAATAACGCATCTTACATGATGTGCGCGAGCCCGGAGCGCTACCTGAGAAAAGAAGGAGAAATGGTTCTCTCCCAGCCAATAAAGGGAACAGCGCCACGTAACGTTGATCCGGCAAAAGATGATGAACTCCGCGACCTACTGTACAATAGCACGAAAGAACGTGCAGAGAACGTCATGATCGTTGACCTGGTGCGCAACGACCTGGCCCGTTGCTGCGAGTTAGGCAGCGTTGCGGTTGATGAGCTGTTTGGTATATACTCTTTCCCTCAGGTTCACCAGATGATATCTACTGTAAGCGGCAGGCTTCGTTCTGATATGCGAATTGCAGATGCTTTGAAGTACTCGTTTCCAATGGGCAGCATGACCGGTGCACCTAAAGTAATGGTAATGGAGCTCATCGATAAATATGAAGCATCCCGGCGGGAGTTGTTTTCCGGTACCATTGGCTACATAACGCCGCAAGGCGATTTTGACTTCAATGTGATCATCAGGAGCCTGTTCTACAATCAGCAGTCAAAATACCTTTCTTACCAGACCGGTGGGGCGATCACTTTCGACAGCACGCCACAGCAGGAATGGGAAGAGATGCGCCTTAAAGCTTGGGCGCTGGAGCGGATATTTGCTTAACGGTTAGGCTGTTGCTCAGTAAAAAGCGTCCTCTACGTGTAGTATTTCTTTCAGCTGCCCCTTAACGATCAGCACACTTACGATGTCAAATTGTATTTTCTGGTATTCTTTATTGGCATCCATAAATGCCTCTGCAGCTACCTTTAAGTGATTTTGCTTTCGGGCGTCAACCGCCTCTTCAGGAAATCCGAAGTCGAGCCTGTTGCGGGTCTTTACCTCTACAAATACCAGCATATCTCCCTTTTGCGCGATCAGGTCTACCTCTTTTTTTTCGAAACACCAGTTGCGGTGCAGGATAGTATAGTCCTTGTTCGCCAAAAACTTTTCGGCTATTTGTTCGCCTTTTATGCCAGTTTCGTTATGTTTGGCCATCGAAATAAAAACCAATGAGACAATTAGTAGCCAATTTTCCGATTCAACTACACGAGGCACTGGTTATAGGGCAAAGTTATAAGTTCCTTGCAGCCAAAAAAGATTTCACGAATGTTATTCTTACAGGCCTTGGCGGTAGCGGTATTGGTGGCTCTATAGTTCAAAACTATGTATTCGATAAGCTGAAGATCCCTTTCATTGTCAATAAAGATTATTTTTTACCTTCTTTTGTTAGTGCCAATTCATTGGTGATCGTTTCTTCTTACTCAGGTAATACAGAAGAAACAGTTGCGGCACTGCAGCAAGCTATCAAAGCTAAAGCAACCATCGTTTGTATCACTTCTGGTGGCAAGGTTGCTGAAATAGCACGCAAGAAGAAAATAGACTGCATACTGTTACCTGCAGGCATGCCACCACGTTCATGTGTAGGGTACTCAATGACTCAGGTGCTATTCACGCTGAAGCATTTCGGCTTGGTAAAAGACAACTTCGAAAAAGAGATCAAAGCCTCCATCAAGTTGCTGAAAGAGGATGTCAAGGATATCCAGAAGAAAGCACAGGTTATAGCAAAGAAGCTGTATGAAAAAACGCCGATCATTTATGCCGCGGCTGATTTCGAAGGAGTAGCTGTACGCTTCCGCCAGCAGCTGAATGAAAACAGCAAGGTACTGTGCTGGCACCACGTGATACCTGAAATGAACCACAACGAGCTGGTAGGCTGGCGCGACAAGGATAGCTCGAAGGCAGTGATCATTTTGCGCAATGAAGATGATTATGAGCGCGTTCAAATGCGCATCGAGATCAACAAGCAGGTGATAAAAAAATACACCAACAATATCATCGAGATATACTCAAAAGGCAAGAGCTACTGGGAAAAAGCAATTTACCTGATACACCTCACCGACTGGGTTTCGGTAATGTTGGCCGACTTGCGTGGACAGAACGCTACTGAAGTAAAAGTAATCGACTTCCTGAAAGGAGAATTGTCGAAAGCATAAATTATAGTTGAAAATATAAGTGGAAAAGCTGCCCGACGGCCAGCTTTTTTTATGAAATGATTTCTGTGCGAAGAAAACTTTACTATCTTTGTCGCCCTGGCAAGTCTTATACGGCCAGCTCCTGCTGAACCCCCCAGGACAGGAATGTAGCAAGGGTAGGCGGTCGTAGCGGCGCGATATGAGTAACTTGCCAGTTTTTTTATTTCTGGCTCCTCTCCTCATATTTTCTTTTTTCAAGTCTGGTAGTGCGGCGGTTTTGGGTTAACTTTGCCCCCGAAATCAACTTACATGAAATTTTTCATAGATACGGCGAACCTCGCGCAAATTAAAGAAGCACACGATCTGGGTATCCTCGACGGTGTTACTACCAATCCTTCACTGATGGCTAAAGAAGGCATCAAAGGACACGAAGCGATCATGCAACACTACAAAGCTATCTGCGAGATAAGCGATGGTCCTGTAAGTGCTGAAGTATTTGGTACTACGTTCGAAGAGATCGTTGAAGAGGGTAAGGTGCTTGCTGCTATCCACCCTAATATCGTCGTAAAGGTGCCGATGATCAAAGACGGCATCAAAGCAATCAAATGGTTTAGCGACAACGGTATCCAAACTAACTGTACGCTGGTATTCTCTGCTGGTCAGGCTATCCTGGCTGCTAAAGCAGGTGCCAGCTTTGTTTCTCCCTTCATCGGCCGTATCGACGATAGCAGCTGGGATGGTGTTCAACTGATCGAGCAGATCGTGAACATCTACAACTCACAAGGCTACATGACCGAAGTTCTGGCTGCTTCTATCCGCAACCCGCTGCACATCGTACGTTGTGCTGAAGCCGGTGCTGATGTTTGCACTTGCCCGCTGAGCTCTATCCTTGGCCTGTTGAAGCACCCGCTTACAGACCTTGGCCTGGAGCAATTCCTGAAAGACGCAAAAACAATGGCGCACTAAGCCATCAAAGCATAAAATAAAAAAGGGGCTGAATTTCAGCCCCTTTTTCTATGTGTACGATACTGGTTACAGTATCGTTTTCTTCACGTCTTCCAAGATGTCCAGCGCTTCTTCTTTGCTGTTGCCCTCTGCATAGATACGCAGCAGTGGCTCAGTGCCCGATGCACGCAGCAGTATCCAGCCGCCATTGTCCAGGTGGTATTTGATACCGTCTATGGTCTCAATGCGGTTGAAGTTGTATTTGCCGAAGTGCGTATAACCATTCTTAGCAGCAGTGCTGATGATGTGCTCTTTCTTCTCGTTCTCGATGTGCATATCATTGCGCTCGTATACGAAACGTCCAACCACTTCATACACCTCTTCGCAAAGTTGTTTCAGTGTTTTGCCCGATTTGGTCATGAACTCATACAGCATGATACCATCGTAGATACCATCGCGTTCAGGGATGTGGCCTTTCACAGCGATACCACCACTTTCTTCGCCACCAACCAGCACATCTTCATGCACCATGATCTCGCTAATGTATTTGAAACCTACGGGCGTGATCTCGATAGGCAGGCCATAAGCCTCGCACATACGTTTTACACGGTCGGTAGTAGAGAAGGCGATAGCTACTTTACCGCTCATGCCTTTGTACTTGTATAGATAGTGTATCAGCAGCAGGATGATATGGTGCGCATCTACAAAATGTCCATCTTCATCATAAAGACCGATACGATCAGCATCGCCATCGGTAGCCAGACCTATTTTTACTTCAGGAGTAGTAGCTACTACTTTAGCCAGTTCCTGCAGGTTTTTATCCAGTGGCTCAGGTGCTTGTCCGTTAAAGCCCGGGTTGTTTTCGCAATGTACTAATACTGCGTTAGGCAGCAGGCGGCGCATTACGTTCTGTCCTGCACCATACATGGCATCATACGCCAGTTTGAATGGTGAGTTCTTCAGTGCCTCGAAATCAAATTTCTCCTGCAGGTAGCTCACGTACATATCCTCGAGGTTGATATACTCGATCAGGCCTTTGGCTTCCCAATGTGCCAGGCCTTCTTTCGGTATCTCAACACTATCAGGTATCAGCGCTTCAACCGCTGCAATATCTTTCGGGCTTGAAGGGCCACCGTGTGCACCTTTCAGCTTATAGCCATTGTAAGAAGGTGGGTTGTGCGATGCGGTGATCACTACACCTTGCTGAGCGCCCAGCTTCAACACGCCCATCGATATCATAGGCGTGCTGATGAAGCCTTTGGCCATCAATACTTTTATGCCGTTGCTGCACAATACTTTCGCTACTGCTTCACAAAACAGTTCGCCGCCAAAACGACAATCGTGACCAAGCACTACCGTAGGGTTGCTGCCTCTTTGCAAAAGCCACTCAGACAAGCCCTTAGAAACACGGGCCACGTTATACACCGTGAAGTCTTGTGCAATGATGGCGCGCCATCCGTCCGTTCCGAATTTTATTTTATCAACTACCATGTAAAAAGTGGGTTCAGTTTATGCTGTTAATTATTTCTTATAGATTCTCTATCAGGGCATCAAAAATAGTAAACCTTTCGTACCATCGTTGTTCCTAATTTTACTTGACAATTTTCTGTATCATGTCCGATCTGTTTACTTCCGTCAATCCCGCTACCGGCGCTGTTTTTGGTCAATATCCTGCCTCTGATCCCTCAAAGGTAGAGAAAGCTGTAAAACAAGCCCACAAAGGATTTGAGGAATGGAGTCAATTTACCCTGAAAGAGAGGGGCGCAGTGCTGAAGCAAATCGCAGCCGAACTGCGTAAACAGAAGCAAAAGCTGGCCGAACTGGCCACGCGGGAGATGGGAAAGCCTATTAAACAGGCGATGGACGAAGTAGAGAAATGCGCCCGCACATTCGATTTTTACGCCAAAGAAGGTCCGAAATTCCTGGCCAATGAGCTGGTGGAGACCGATGCAAAAAAGAGTTATGTGAGTTTTCAGCCACTGGGCGTAGTGCTGGCCATCATGCCCTGGAACTTTCCCTACTGGCAGGTTTTCCGCGCTATGGGGCCTGCGCTGATGGCCGGTAATACCATGGTGCTGAAACATGCCTCTAACGTCAGTGCCTGCGCACTGGCCATAGAGAAGGTGATAAAAGCATCGGGAGCACCCAAAGGATTGTTTCAGACGCTGCTGTTGCCTTCGTCGCAGGTAGCGGGGCTGATAGCGAATCCTGCAATTTCAGCGATCACCTTTACAGGTAGCACCTATGCAGGCAGCAAGGTGGCCCAGACCGCCGCGATGCACATTAAAAAGCAAGTCCTTGAGTTAGGTGGCAGCGATGCTTACATAGTGCTGGAGGATGCTGATATGGACCTTGCGGTGACCACCAGCGTCAATGGCCGCCTCATCAACAGCGGGCAAAGCTGTGTGGCAGCTAAACGATTCATTGCCGTTAAGTCTGTGCGCAAAGAATTTGAGGCGAGAATGGTAGAGCAAATGAAGGCCGCGAAGTTTGGCGACCCCATGGATGAAGGCAATAAGATAGGGCCCATGGCCCGCCACGACCTGCGCGACCAGCTACACCAGCAGGTACTAAAAAGCATAGAGATGGGCGCTAAACTGCTTTGCGGTGGCTATGTACCCGATGGGGAAGGAGCATTCTATCCGCCCACAGTGCTGACCAACGTGAAGAAAGGCATGCCCGCCTATGATGAGGAACTGTTTGGCCCGGTAGCGTCTATCATTGAAGCGAAGGACGAACAGGACGCAGTACGACTTGCTAATGACAGCATCTATGGCCTCGGGGCAGGTATCTTCTCAAAGAACCGCAAAAGGGCAGAACACATAGCAGCAACACAACTGCAGGCGGGCAACTGTTTCGTAAACTCCTTTGTGCACTCAGACCCGAGGCTGCCGTTTGGTGGCACCAAGCAGAGCGGCTATGGCCGTGAGCTCAGCATTTTTGGTATACGTGAGTTCACCAATATCAAAACGGTATTCATTCAATAGCAACGCAATACGTAAAGTGCGGGCTGGCATAGTTATTTTGTTTTTATTGGTAGCGCTGGGTACTACGGGATGTTGGTTAAACAGAAATAATCGTTCATCTTTGGCTTCCCCACCGAAAACTGACAAACACGAAACTATGTATACGTATCTAGCACTAGGAGACTCCTACACTATAGGCGAAGCGGTGCCTATGCACGAGAACTTTCCGCACCAGGCAGTGGAATTGCTGAAGCAGCAGAACATTGATGTAGCTGCACCCGTGATCGTTGCTAAGACTGGCTGGACCACCGATGAGCTGGCCATGGCCATTCGCGAGCACAACATCATGGAGACTTTTTCGTTCGTGACGCTGCTGATAGGCGTGAACAACCAGTACCGCGGCCGTGAGCTGGACAACTATAAAGAAGAGTTCATACAACTGCTGGACCAGGCCGTAGGTTTTGCTAACGACAAGCGGGAGCATGTGTTTGTACTCTCGATACCAGATTGGGGTGTAACACCGTTTGCCGACGACCGCAACCGTGAAGAGATAGCCCGTGAAATAGATGCGTACAACAAAGCTGCGAAGGAGATCACCTCGCACTACAAATGCCACTATCTTGATATTACAGAGAGCACACGCCACAACCGCAACAATGCGCTGTTCTTAGCCGAGGACAAGCTGCACCCATCCACCAAGGAGTATTCGGTATGGGCAGCTAAGCTGGCGCCGATTATAGCCCGCACGCTAAAGCAGGCTTCGACATCAGCCCAGGCTGTTAAATAGTTTTTCGAGTTTTTCCTTCTTCAATATTTTCTGCCATTGGCGACCGTCTGCTATCAGGCGGTCGCCTGCTTTTGCAGTATAGTCTGTCACTACCTCGTGGCGGTTCACCTCTACCAGCGTGGCGGTAAACACTATCTCCTCGCCAACAAGGGCAGGCGAGTGGTGCTTCACCGTAATGCCTGTGCCGATACCTTCTTCATCCGCTTCCTTCATCTCCAGCACAAACAGGCGCCCGCTCCATTCCGCCTCGCGCGCCAGCGCAAACGTTGAATACACAGCATGCACCTCGCCACTCTTAAAGCTGGCAGTATCCGCCTCACTCACTACATGAGTGAACTCTTTAGTATCGCCTGTCTGGAAGGGATTGATCATGGGGCTAAATTTAAGAGGTCGAAATGATTGTTTGCATTGAGCGCTTCTGTTAATAAGAATTATCAACAGATTCACCGAATTCGCTTATTGTATTGTTTATTTCTCGCCTAATGTCGGTTGGCAAACTTTGGTCTGATGCAAGTACTTTATACTTTTGGTAAGATTCGCATAGGCCCAAACGGCCAATGATGCCGGATATTGCACTCACCAGGTCCAGAGAGAGTTGTCCAAGAAGAATTGACATAGTGGCCTTATCGACATCTTGTTTCAATCCTGCATCCATCTGCTCATAGTTATGCCATTGTTTGTCGGCCAATTCAAATACAATTTCTACGAACAGCTGTTTGGACTCGATTGAATCGAGATTGAGTTGAGTTAGTACTTCTCGGAAGTATGCAGCCAGTTCACCTGTGGTGACTGTCTCCGGTAATGCGTTGACCTTATAAGCGAGTGACATCACAGCATCAAATTTATTACATTTTCGGCTTTAGTCGAATCTTTGAAAGGGACTCGCCGACTTATAGATGAAAACGCCGAGTCCTTATTCAAATACTCTGGTAAGGACATGAAAAATCCCTAATTTCATAAGTACTATGCGCAAACTAAAAATCCTTATCATCTCCTCGATTCTACTAATTGCAAGCTCATTGCTGGCCATCATCTATTGCGATAAGGAGGTGACGTCCGCTGCTGAGGGTAAAGTATTTACGGATGTAACGCAGGTGCCTCATACGCATGTAGGCTTGCTGCTGGGTACGGGTAAATATTTTGGTGGGATCGTAAATCCATACTACGCCTATAGAATAGAAGCAGCAACAAAACTGATGAGGGAAAGCAAAGTTGATTACCTCATTATAAGCGGTGATAACGGCAGCAAAGAGTATGACGAACCTAGTATGATGCGCGCTGACCTTATTGCTGCCGGCATAGATTCTACACGTATTTACCTTGATTATGCAGGTTTCAGAACATTCGACTCGATGATCAGGTTGCGTGAAATATTCTCTCAGAATTCGGCAATAGTGATCTCACAAAAATTCCACAACGAAAGAGCCTTGTTCATTGCTCAAAGGGAAGGAATCAAAGCCATCGGCTTTAATGCGCAGGATGTATCACGTTCGGTAGGTGCAAAAACACAGCTGCGCGAGAAGCTAGCCAGGGTAAAAGTTTTTGTCGACTATATTTTGGGGGTACAACCCAAATTTCTTGGTCCTAAGGTTCCCATACCAGCATAACACCTTAAAACACTAACAATGGAGGATAAAATACCCAATATCACTGACGCTGACATAGAGCGAATTGTCAGAAGAGATTTTTCACAGGTCGCATTTGCTGACGTAATAGGTACGCTGAAAAAATACGAATCGGAAACTGAACAAGGACGAAACAGGGTATGGGCTTCTATATTGAAGCTTGCTGGAGGAGATATAGAGCTGCTTAGACTGTACGTAGAAAAAGCCTGTTACGATTACAGGGACGTTATCGCTGCAGCCGAGTATCCCAAGTATACTCCACATGCGTTTGGCGATTTGCTGGATGGCAAGGCTGCGCCTCTTATGGATAAAGATTGGAAGCAGTATCAAAGCTGGTTGAACAAACCATAGTGCGACTGCTGTGACTTTTTATTGTTGATTAAATAGCGTATATTTGTAATAGACATTTTCGAGGCCTTTGTATATTTTAGAAAACAGCCAAAACATACACAATTGTACACAACCTGCTTTCCAACGGCAACAAAACCATTTGTTTCCCTCAACCATAAAACCCTCCCAACCGGCAACAAAACAACAAAATGAAAACCCTACACAAAACCCTGAACTACTTTCTGCTAGCGTATTGCAGCCAATTCCTGCCGCTACACTGTTGCACCGAAAACAAATTTCATGACAAAAGCCGCAACAAAAGTTATCAACGTATATGAAGAATTAACAATAGACTAGTATGAACCTGACAAACCCTATCGACTCCTGCATCACCACATCCCTTGCTTCCCTGTGTGGCGTATGCCCTACATCGCGTATCATCAGCTTACGTGCTTTGCCCGCCACCTGGTTGACGATACCGTCCACCTGTGCCATGCTGCCGTATTCATCACCTTCGCCCTGTATTGCCAATACCGGGCAGTTTATTTTAGGTAAGAAGTGCTCGATATTCCACGAGCGGTATTCTTTTTTCAGCCAGGTATCAGCCCATGCGCGGAACACCGAGTCAGTTTTACCACCATGATATTTTTCAAGCCGGTCTTTCAGGTTGGTTGTGTGGTACGAGAGCACAGCGTCGCGTATGCCTTGCAGGGTGATGTCTTCCACAAAAATGTGCGCCCCTTCGGTAATGATACCCATAATGCGCTCTGGGTACTTAGCAGCTGCTATCAGTGCAATAGTGCCGCCATCGCTGTGACCGAAGAGTATGGCTTTAGTAATGCCGCATTGTTCGATTAAACTGTTCAGTACGTCTGCTTCCAGCTCCATGTAGTCGTTGCTGCGGTCGTTGCCCCTGAATGGTTGAGACCATCCATAGCCCTGCCGGTCGTACACCAGCACATTGCAATTGGTAGCCTCTCCCAGCTTTTCCGGGAAATCCCTCCACAGCGCGATGCACCCCAGTGAGTCGTGCAGAAAGATGATCGTCGGCCTGCCTTCCGCTATCCTGACCTCATTCACCTTTAATGCCACACCATTTATGACAATATCCTTCATCATACTACCGGCAATAATAACCAAAACCGCGCTAAGCGCCCTGTTGTTTGAAGCAGCCAATAATATCTACCCGTGCATTTCCATTGGTGTTCAGACATTGAATGAGTTACACTCATCGGCTGAAAAATCCCCCCTGCGATTTTATGGATCTGTTAAAATGGTGGCGCGGTTATATTAGGAATTTAACACGGCCATCAACCAAATCACTTTTTATGAAACAGTTCTTTGCAGGCCTGCTGTGTCTGTTGCCTATGCTGGGTTTCGCTCAGCCTGCAAGCGTAAGTTCTTCCAGCAATATCGCCCATGTGGCTATGGGGCAAAAGCACGAATTGATCCCTGCTGTTACAGTAACCAGCGACGATATGTTTGTTGCACACGGCAAAGTACAAAGCGGCGATGAATCGCAATTGCCAACAGGCGACCTGGACGATGTTGATCAAAAAATAAAGGTCTATCCAAACCCAATGGGTGATTGCATTTTCGTAGAGACAGGTTTTATGACCAGCGGCACCATGCAGTGCATTCTTTACGATGCTGGAGGCAAGCAAATGATGAATATGTCGTTCAATGTAGAGCGTGGAATAGCACGGCGGATAATATCAGCCAGCAAACTGGCAGCCGGCACTTATTTCCTGCATGCTATGTACAACAATGGCGATGTTTCATCGGGCACCATCTTCACAATACGTAAAAAATAGAACTGGTCTAAGCGCCCCGCTTAGACCACATTAATACAAGCGTCCGCTTTTGGCAAACGAGATGCTTATTTTATCAACCTCTTGTTCTCATCATACAACCCGTGCAATACACTATTCCCTTTATCATCTACCCTCAGCGCACCGTATTTTGCTTCCGCATATTTATCAGCTGTTCCTTCTTCAAAGAAATACGACTCTGCGCCTATACGCACACCAGCTGAGCCGACGAAATACTTCACCAGTCTTTCATTAGTTGCCAGTGGTTTCATTGATGGTTGAAAGCGCACTACGGTGGCAACATTGCTATCGTTCAGCTTCACCACGCAATAGCCGCGTTTCGCCAGCTCCCCGGAATTGACCTCTCCGTAGTTGTAGTTCAACCGCATATAATCGCCCTGCATCAGTGAGCGCGGGTCGACCGGCGCAAGGGGCATCAGCACCAGCGTGCCATTATGTAAGGTTTGCTCCTTTTTATACACCGAAAAGTTGAACAGTACTACGATGAGTGCAAGATTCACTATCAGCAGTATTTTCTTAAGCTTGCTCATTGTGTTGAAATTTTCTGGTGAACCACCATGCTGCCAGGAACAGCAAGCCCGGTACAAAAAGTATTGCTGACTTAAGTAGCAAGGTTTGGTTGAGATCATAATAATACCTGCTCACAAAGTATAGCATACCCATAATGCCCACAGCAAAGCCTGTACGGTTACGGGTGTGTACACTCAGTAATAGTATCAGCAACGAACCCGGCACAGCCGCGGCGTACAGGAATGGAGCCATGACAACAACTACGGCCAGTGTTATTAGCACCAGTTGTTTGGTCGGCAGGCCTGTTTGTTGGGCTATATGATATAGCGTAATGATGATGCAAATGATCACAATGCACCAGCTGATCCAACGGTTGCCTATCAGGTAGCTGTATATATGCATATGCCGCGACACGATCAGCAGGCCGATGAACGAGAATAGCAGACCCGCCCGCAGTGCCGTGTATTTATTGTTCAGCAGCTTGCCGCCTGTAATAAACCTTGGCTCCGCAATGCTAACCAGCGTGTAGCTTATAGCAAGCAGCAGGAGTAGCACCATCATCAACATCGTATCGGGAAATGGAGAAAGGAACCATGCAAAGCTTCCCCAGAATAGTAATACAGCCACGAAGCTAAGTAGCTGGTTTTTTACCATCACAAAGGTTGCAACAGCCGCCACCATATACACGACCGCCGTAGTGCCGGTAGTAAACTTTAATCCGGCGCCTAATAGACCAAGCCCTGTAAGTAACATTGCGATCGATGCGCCGTCGAGAAACCTGTTTTTGCCTGTTGCACCCACGATGATCGTAGCCACGACAAACAATGCCCCGCATACGCCCATTGCGCCTTCAGACCTTACAACGCCAGCGAGGAACAGGAATCCAATAAAAAACAGGCAAGCCAGGAATCCACCCACGATAGAAAGTATGCGAACACCCAAACCTTCGTAGATGGATGCATGTTCGCGGGCCATGTCGTGGTCTATCAGCTCGCGGTTATACTCGAGTTCCCCGCCTTGTAAAATGGCCGCGTCCTGCAGTACTTCATCAATTGTTTTGTTCTGCTCCATGCCATTTGCGGTTTAAACGTATAAGATTGTAAGTGAGTGCTGTGATAGAACCTATAACGAAAACACCTGCGAGGAATAAAGTTGCCGGTCCTCCGTCGTCTATTCCCTTCAAAAACGAGGCGGTGATGATGATAATAATACCGAACGGTATCAGCGCCAGGTAGAAAAGCTCGCGCTGGCGGAAGCTATGCCACATAGCCAGCGGAAATAACACAACTATAAACAACCAGGTTGCCGTAGTTGCGCTTTCATTCTCTCTGCTGAAGATAATGTGTATAGCAGTAGTGGTTATGGCTATCACCGCTGCTACTGCTGTAGCTTTCAACATCCAGCTGGAATGCTCGGGTAGTTTTTTAAAATACCTTAGTGTTTCCAGTATCAATAGCGGGACAGCATTCAGTATGAATAGTATCAGCGAGAGCGTGGATGTATCCCATTCGATATTCGATTGTTCAGCATATAGTACGGTAACCAGGTTGAGTAATATTAACTCCAGTGCCCACAAGGGGGGAAATCCAGACACCAACACCCAGATGGCAATAGCCACCGCCCAGCCGAGGAAGAAGTCATAGGCATCTGCACCCGTTTGGTAGATCTGGCCGTACACGGCAAAAAGCGCCCCGGTGAGTATGGATGCGGCCATCAGTGCTATGTTCTTTGCAGTTTTGTTCCCGGACGAAAAAATGCCGTAGCAGGCAGTAGCTATCATGAGCACCTGCACCATAGCTATTTTAGCGGCTTTGGGCAGGTCTTGCCAGTTGTACGCAAAAAAGAAGACGATGCCTGACAAGGTCAGGGCAGCACCTATGCTTAGCAGTGCTATAGGCACAAAGCGCCGCCAGTCGTTGCCATCGGCAAACAGGCTGTATTTTTTGTAGAGTGCTTCACCTGTGGGCCGACTCATATTGCTATGGCGGGCTACTATCCTGGTGGTTTCCCTGGTTTCCCGGTTTTGAAACATTGGATCTATGAATAATGATGTATGTTTATAAATGATTATACCAAAATAATGTAAAACAAGCTTATAATCTCACAAAGCAATTTTTTGTTTGCAAATCGTTGGGGTAGCGAAGTGTTCATTGATCAGTTGTAGTGTATAGCTGAGCTACTGACCATAATCATGTACACTAATGATTTTTTTCATGGCATAGCCTTGCTTTTAACGTAGTTTTGATGTCTGAAAGAGTAACGGGCTTCACACATTGCGACCATATCTCGTCATATTGATATTCTTTGGGGTGCTTTTACAAAGTGTCAGTAAAATGCTGATAGTTGCAGATTATGTTCTCAACAAAGAATACATAGCCAAAAATATTTGTGAGAACCGGAATAAGCCCAAACTGCATTGTAATGGTAAGTGTCATCTGAAAAAACAGCTGGCCGAAGACGAGAGCGGCAAAAAAGGCAGCTCCCAAAGCCAGCAGGAAAGGCAGGAGGTTAACCTGTTTTTCCAATATTCAGATATCCACATTCCGTTGCTGGTAGTACCGGTAATAAAGCCGAAGTTCATAACCAGGAATAATTTTCTTCTCCTCGATTTTATCAGGAACATTTTCCATCCACCGTCATTCAGATTTTCATTGTAGCAGCTCCTTTGCCAAACTGGTAAAAGGGCACCGTAACATGTAAAATCTTAAACAATGACTAAGCTTTTTTGGCTGTCGTCGGCATGCGTGCTGATGATGACCTCTGCCTTCGCACAACAAACTATTAGCGGAAGGGTGGTGGATGCCAATACCAAAGAATTATTAACAGGTGTAACCGTTCATAGCGCAAAAACAACCGCAGCCACTCATTCCGATCAATCGGGAAAATTCACAATAAACGTTTCCTCTGCTGACGACTCCCTGACTTTTTCTTATATGGGCTACGCAACACTGAAGCTGAAAGCTGGAAGTGACGAGCGAATGCTCATTCAGCTCAAGCCTTCGGCTTCAGAGCTGCAACATGTCATAGTAACGGCATCGAGGGCGCAACGCGCACGTACCGATGAGGCTGTGGCTGTGAGCACCATCACTGCCAAAACCATACAGGAGACCAATCCTACGCGCCTGGGCGAGTTGATGAATAAGGTGCCGGGTGTTATCATGCAGGATCTCGGCAACGAGCAGCACGCGATGAGCATCCGCCAGCCGATGACCAAACGTCCGTATTTCCTCTACCTGGAAGATGGTATTCCCATCGCGCCAGTTGGCAACTTCAACCACAACCAGCTGATAGAGGTAAACATGCTGGGCGTACGTTCGATAGAGGTGTTGAAAGGGCCGGCATCTTCTTTCTATGGCAGTAATGCTGTGGGCGGAGCTGTCAACTTTATTACCCAATCGCCTTCTTTCTCGCCTACAGCCAAAATAGGATTGCAGGCCAATAACTATGGATACCAAAGGTTAGAGTTTTACGTCGGTACATATGTGACCGATAAGCTGGGCGTAAGCGTTGGCGGCTACCTGGCCAAACAACGCGACGGCTGGCAGGAGTTCAGCGATTTTGATAAGCTCTCGCTCTCATTAAAAACTGTTTACAATATTACCAACAAGACCAGGCTGACTGGTTATGTAACTACCAACAATCTGAACACAGAAACGGGAGGCAGCATAGACAGTGCAGGTTTTTACACAAAAAAATACCTGAGCAATAACAATTTCTCCTACCGAAAAGTAAATGCGACACGTGGCCGCCTAACGCTGGACAAAGAGTGGAACAAAAAACACCAGTCATCAGCCACCGTTTACTATGGCAATAACACCATTGGCCAGTTGCCCCGCTACAGGATCAAAAATATCAACAAACAGCGCGCTTCAGGCGAGGAGAACGAAGATGCCTATGATAACTACGGAGCTGTTGTGCAACACAATGTGAAACTGGATTTTCTTAAGTCAGCCATCTTTGGTGGCGTGTCCTTCAATTACGCTCCAACCCGATACAATGCCAACTACCTGGCCATTACACGCGACACCGTAACAGGATATTATACTTCATACACCGACCGCAACGATTCACTGCTGGCTAATTATACCACCGGTTTGTCAAATGCAGGCGCCTGGTTGCAATATGAATTGTCGCCTGTAAAAAAACTGAAATTTATTGCTGGTCTGCGCTATGATCTGATCAGCTACAACTACCACAACAAATTAAGTACGGCTGCATTCTCAGGTGTGCCCGATACCGTGATTACCAATAATGCGTTCAGTCCCAAGCTGGGTGCCATATACAGCCTGGGTAATGGCCGCGGCATCTACGCTAACTATAGCCGCGGGCTATCTGCTCCCCAGGTGTCTGACCTGTTCTTTGGCAAGAAAGTTCCGAACCTAAAACCTGCTTACTTCGATAACTACGAAATCGGTGGCTGGGCGGCATTGTACGAACGTAAGATATACCTCGATGTTTCGCTTTATCAGCTCAATGGTTATAACGAGATCGTAAGTTTTACATTACCCGATAATTCAACCGAAAATAGGAATGCAGGCAAAACACTACACAGGGGTATCGAATACAGTGTGACGTACACGCCGATAAAAGACATCTCGTTGAGGGTGGGCGGAACAAACGCCGTTCATAAATACGTGCAATATGCGGTGCAGCAGAAATCGGGTGGCGAAGTGACCGATTTTGATGGCAACGACATGCCTGAGGCTCCCAAATTCATCGCGAATGCAGAACTTACATTGAAACCACGCTTTGTAAAAGGTCTGCGTATCGGTCTTGAATGGCAGAGAATGTCTCCATGGTATAAGAACGATGCGAACACGCATTTGTATGATGACAAAACTCTCGTCTTTAAAGGAGTTTCAATACTGAATCTCAGAACAGGCTACAGGTTTAAGCAAATTGAAGGGTATGTAAATGTGCTGAACCTCACCGATGAGCTGTATGCCAACAGTGCAACCCGTTCGTCAAGCAACAAAGATTCATACAGTGCCGGGGCACCGCGCATATTCGCGTTCGGACTGTTGTATCATTTTGGTCAAAACAGTAACTAACCCTATGAAAAAAATATATCTTATTCCTGCACTCGCAATGATCTCATTCGGGTGCAGGAATTCTTCGGATAACACACAAGAGGCGAAGCCCATAACTACGGATACAACCATCTCCTCTTCATGCCCCTTCTTGGCAAAGGATAATAAAGGCGGACTGGCGATGAGCTGGATAAAAGAGCTTAACGATACAGATGCCATCCTGTGCTATTCTGTTTTAGATAAAGAAGGCGATCGGTTTACACAGACCTATGAGATCCCTGCAAGCAAGGGTGTGCATCCCCACGGAGAAAATTTGCCCAAGGTGGTTTGCAAGCCAGATGGTACGTTGATAGCCATGTGGGGCCTTCCCAATCCCAGTCCTAAAAACAAGTATTCCGGGTTGGTGTCATATGCAGTATCAAAAAATGGCGGCAAGGACTGGAGCGAGGCTATTCCACTTGTGAGCGACACAAGCAGTTACGACCAACGGTATTTTGATATGGAGGTATTGCCATCAGGCGAGGTGGCCGCTCTGTGGCTGGATTCGCGCTTCAAAAAAGGTAAAGAGGGTTCTACTCTGTTTTATGCGGTGGCTGACGCAAACAATAGGTTTGTCGGCGAACACCCGATAGCAGAGTCTTGTTGTCCCTGTTGCAGGACCGATCTGTTTGTAGATAGTAAGGGCAATATTCACGCCGCGTTTCGCGATATCATTGAAGATAGCATCCGTGATATGGTGCATATAGTATCAATAGACCAGGGTAAAACCTTTTTGTCGCCTGAAAGGATCAGCGTTGATAACTGGGCCATTGAAGGCTGTCCCCACACAGGTCCCACAATGGCAGAGAACAAGAATGGGTTGCATTTTGCCTGGTACACTATGGGCACGGGAAGCGGAGTGTTCTACAATCATTTGACAGGTGGTAAAACCTTTTCGGCAAAAGAAAATGTTAGCTCACTGCCCACGGCGAAGCACCCCCAGATTTTGGCCACAAGTGCTAATGATCTGCTCATCGCCTGGGACCAGGTAGTAAAGAGCGGCGACGCCGCAAATAATATGGTCCTGGTACAGCGCAGGTCGCCAGACGGTAAGATGGTATCTACCGACTCAATAACGACAGCGGCCGATGTCGCCTATTTTCCTGTACTCAGAGAGTATAAGGAGCGTTCGGTAATGATGGCATTCACTGTACAAAAGGGTAAAAAGAGTCAGGTGTATTATAAAAAATACTTACTTAAGTAATGGCTGCTATGGAATGTTGCCTAAACATTCGGCCGAAAACCAGAATAATATAACGACCAACCATAATCTTATAAGGCAATTTTTTGTTTCGTTAACACATTGAGTTTTAACTTTGTCTTATCTTTCATGCGAATGAAACGACTCATTGTCATACCGGTCATGTTCATCTACCTGCTAGCAGTATCAGGTATCATGATCAGTGCGCACTATTGTGGGCAACAACTGGAGTCGTGGAATGTATACACAGAAAGTGATGGCTGTGCAGACGATACTTGCAGCGACGAACCCAAACAAGAAGGAGGGTGTTGCAAGGATGAAGTAATTACAGCCAAAGTTTCGCAGGATCAGAATTTTGTCGCGGCATTTAAGCTCAAGTTGATTGACAACAGCTTTGAAGCTGTTCTTCCTCAATATTTCGTTTTACCAGAAGCGGTGGTTAATACGGTAGTCGTTGCCGCTAGGGCAAACATGCCCAATGCTCCACCAGGGCTTTGGCAACATATTCCGTTATACAAGCTTCACTCCAGTTTTACTTATTATGGTTAGCACATACTATACCCAATAGTATTGTGTTTAATTATATAACCATTAATAAGTAAATAATGAAACGTTTAATAGTATTTCTCTCCATCATCACTTCTTCTATTTTCGTATTTGCGCAGGAAACAGCAAAGGATGTGGTTACCGAAAAGTATAAAGTTGAAGGTAACTGCAAGATGTGCAAAAAACGCATTGAGAATGCAGCATTCATTAAAGGTGTAAAACGTGCAGAGTGGGATAAAGAAAGCCACGAACTGACCGTAACATATAAACCCTCTAAAACGAACGCGGAAGCCATTCTCGGCAGCGTTGCTAAAGTAGGTTATAGCTCGGAGAAAGCAGAGGCTGACAAAGCCGCTTATAACAACCTACCGGCATGCTGCCAGTACAAAGACCACGTTTGTAACGACTAAACCCTCTCGGCCACATGAATAGATATTTAAGTAAACTGCTATTAAGCAGCTTATTGCTAATTGGCGTGCAGGCTCATGCGCAGGAAATGCGCCAGGTATCAGGCAGGGTTTCCGGCACAGATCAGAAAGGCAAAAAGGAAGAACTAGTAGGTGCTACCGTGGAATTGCCCGATCACAGCGCAGGTGCGCAAACTGATGCCAATGGCGATTTTAGCCTTTCAATCCCTGTAGGTGCCAGCAAGCTGGTCGTTTCTTACATCGGTTTTACAACTGATACAATTGCGGTTGGTGACGGACCGCTAAATATTGTGCTGTCCCAGCCGCGCGCTTTGAAAGAAGTAGTAATTAAAAAACGCAAGGGTCCTACAGAGATAAGCCTGATGAACCCGATAAAAACGGAGCTGATCAGCGAGCGTGAGCTGTTGAAAGCGGCTTGCTGCAACCTGAGCGAAAGCTTTGAAACTACCCCATCGGTTGACGTGGCGTTTACTGATGCTGTGTCGGGCTACAAACAAATACAAATGTTGGGTCTTGCGGGGCCGTATACGCTGATAACCCGCGAGAATATACCTGATACCCGCGGCCTTGCCTCGGTAACGGGGTTGACCTTTACGCCTGGCGCATGGATAGAAGGTATGCAACTAAGCAAAGGCACGGGCAGTGTAGTGAACGGCTATGAAAGCGTAGCCGGCCAAATAAACGTAGAACTAAAAAAGCCTTTTGAGGAGACCGATGAAAAATGGTTGCTCAACCTGTACCAGAATACACAAGGCCGTACAGAAGCTAACATCGTTCATCGCAAACAATTCAACGAAAAGCTGTCCACCAACTTCATGCTGCACGGCAAGTCGCAATGGCTGAAAGTGGATCAGAATGGTGACGGCTTTCTTGATCAGCCGAAGGATAAAAACTTCGTTGGCCTCAATCGCTGGTTCTGGTTTGGTCCGAAGAGCTGGGAAGTACAGGGTGGTGTAAAAGGCACCTACTCTTCGAATACTGGTGGCGAAAAGAGTTATACAGAAGGTACTGAGCAAAAGCCCGGCAACCCATGGGGTTATCGAATGGATATTCGCAGGGTTGAAGGCTGGGCCAAGATCGGCAAGATGTTCCCTAACAAGCCGGGTACAAGCATAGGGCTGCAGCTATCGGGCATCTACCACGACCAGGATGCGATTTATGGGCAGAGGAATTATGACGCCACACAGACTAGTTTCTATTCCAACCTCATTTTCCAGTCTATACTCGGCAATACCAACCACATCATAAAGGCTGGTGCCAGTACATTGGTTGATAAATATGAAGAGCAACTAACCAAGCAACAGTTCACGCGCAACGAGATAGTACCAGGTGCGTTTGCAGAGTATTCGTACAGCCACTTGGATAAGTTTAATATCGTAGCGGGCATTCGTGGCGATTACCATAACATTTATGGCGCTTTCGTTACACCGCGACTACACGTGCGTTATGCGCCGTTCAAGCGCACTGCGATACGTGCTTCTATCGGTCGTGCGCAGCGCACTGCAAACATACTGGCTGAGAACATTGGGTATATGGCCAGCAACCGCAATTTCATTATTCAGAGCACTATCCCCGGTAATCCTTATGGACTGGAACCGGAGATCGCATGGAACACGGGGATCAACCTCACGCAGAAATTCCAGCTCGACTACCGCGACGGTGCCATCAGCTTCGATTTCTACCGCACCGATTTTCAGAACCAGGTAGTGGTAGATGTGGAAGACGCACACGATGTAAGGTTCTATAACCTTGAGGGCAAATCGTACGCGAATAGCTTTCAAACGCAGTTCGATTACGAAGTGATCCACAACCTCGACCTGCGCCTGGCCTATCGTTGGTATGACGTGAAAACTACTTACAGTGGCGTACTGAAAGAACGTCCGTTGGTAGCAGCACACCGTGCTTTTGCTAATGTGGGCTATGAAACCCGCAATCGTTGGAAGTTTGACTATACCATTCAGTGGGTAGGGCAGAAGCGCATACCTTCTGTATACGATCATCACTACATGTCGTTCACCAATGGAGAAATGTCACCATCGTTCGTGCAAATGAATGCGCAGATCAGCAAAGCTTTTACCGAAGACTTTGAAGTTTACCTTGGCGGCGAGAATCTGACCAATTATATGCAGCACATGCCGATTATCGGTGCCATGCATCCTTACGATGTGGGCTTCGACGCTTCTATGATATGGGGACCTGTTATGGGCAGAAATGTGTACGCTGGATTGAGATATAAGATCCGCTAGCGATCATAAAATACATGAAAGGGCCGGCAACAAACCGGCCCTTTTCTTTTTTGCGATTAACTTTACGGCATGGATACAGAAAAGCTCCGCTCTATCTGCCTCAGCTTTCCCGGTGCGCATGAAGGCATCAAATGGGAAGACCATCTCTGCTTTATGGTGGCTGAAAAAATGTTTTGTGTTTCGGGTATGGAAGATGATTCATTCCTCACCTTCAAAGCCAGCGATGAAGATTTTGAATTGCTCTGCGAGCGCCAGCATATCATACCCGCGCCTTACATGGCCCGCAATAAATGGGTAGGTGTAGAAAAGCGTAGCGCCCTCAAGCCAAAAGAATGGGAGCACTACCTCCACCAGGCATACGAACTGATAAAAGCAAAGCTGCCGAAAAAGACGCAGAAAGAAATAGACGAAAATACGCAGGCTAAAAAGCTTAAAAAAACAAAAGGGTAAGCGGTCAGCTTACCCTTTTTAATATAGTTGGATCGGTAGTTTAAGTTTTCCTCGGTTTCTTCTTAGCCGCAGGGAAAAGCACGTTGTTCAATATTAGCCTGAATCCAGGAGACTGAGGATGCGAGCTCAGCTCTGTTGGCGGGTCGCCGATTGCGTGTTGGTAGTCTTCGGGGTCGTGACCACCGTAGAATGTCCAGGTGCCTTTGCCATATTCACCGTGTATATAACGGGCTTCATCTGCTGGTTGGTATTCACCCATAACCAGCACACTGGTCTTCAGCGTTTGTTTTTTGAACGCGGTGGTTTGGCCCATAAAACCTTTGATGGTCGTTGTATGGTTTTGGCACAGCATACTAGGCACCGGGTCGAACTTTGCAGAGAAGGTAAACAGTGTGAAATAGTCTACATCCATCTGTACATGCCTTGTATCTGTATTGTCTATGCTCGAGAACTCGTACATGTACGGGTTGGTATATACCTCAAAATTTTTGAACGCTAGCGTCTTGGTGAAGTCCAGCATTTGCTGCGCATTGCTTGCCGGTGGATCGCCATCGTATGGAACATCGGCTATATCAGTATTCTCTGCTGCCAGCGCTATATCATAGCTGTCCGTAGCCGAGCACATAGCAAACAGGTAGCCGCCGCCTAATACGAAATCGCGTATCTTCTTGGCCACTGCCAGCTTCAGCTGCGATACCTTCCTGAAGCCGTGTTTAGCCGCTATCGCTTCGTTGTTCTTCACGTCTTCCTGGTACCAGGCTGCATTGCGGTAGGCTGCCCAGAACTTGCCGTACTGACCGGTAAAATCTTCGTGGTGCAGGTGCAGCCAGTCGTAGTCGGCCAGCTTATCCGCCAGCATCTCTTCATCATACAGCTTGTCGAAGGGTATTTCGGCATAAGTAAGCACCAGTGTCACTGCATCGTCCCAGGGCTGTTTGCCGGGTGGGGTGTATACTGCTATGCGTGGTGGTTTTTCCAGTTTTATGACGTCTCCGTTATAGTCAGGGTTAGAGATCGTATTAACTATGCCGAGATATTGGGCATCACTCATTACCTGGTAGCTTACGCCGCGAAGCTTGCAGAGGCGCTCTATGGCATCGCTCTGGGCGATGGCAAAGCTGCCGCCTTCGTAGTTGAGTAGCCAATCGGCCTCCATTCCGAGCTGCAGGGCGGCATAGGTCACGCCGTAAGCCTTCAGGTGGTTGGCCTGGTTCTCGGCGTCCATAGGTATGAAGATCTTGGCTGCAAAGGCCGCCGGAGCCGCAAAAAGCAAACCCAGCGCAATATATAAGCCCCTGAATACGTTAGTTCTTTTCATTGTTTATAAGCCCTGTAAATTACAACTAATCACATGCCGAAGCTCTTCGGATATGGATTTTTAACAACTATTTACTATTTAAAGACACAGGGTGTCGGCGGGGCTTTTACAAAACAGTTTTAACTTGAATATTACGGAACGGTTAAGCTTTGATTACGTTATTTCGTATCTTTGCATATCCGCTCTGGTAGCGCCTTACAACTCAGTTGTGACCCCAATATTACCAAATAGTTAAGTCTGCGTTATCCTTTGGTTTAGCCCGTCCCTTTGTTCTAATTTTGCGCCCGAATTCAACAAAAAAGAATGAAACGTAGTATTGTACTGCTCTCTTTAGTGATGATGGGCAATGTGGCGATGGCGCAAAGGTTCCTGACCGATATGATGGATACCACCACGCAGATAGGCAAAGGTCTGTATCCCCTTTATGGTTCGCACGATCGCCTGAAATTTGGTGGTTATATGCAGCCGCAATTTCAGTGGGCCGAGGACAAAGGAGTAAAAAACTACGCTGGCGGCGATTTTGCCCCCAATTCAAACAATCGTTTCATGCTGCGCCGCGGCCGTATCCGTGTCGACTATATGCACATGAACGACAAGAATGAGCCAATGGCCCTGTTCGCTTTCCAGTTCGATGGTTCTGAAAAAGGTGTGGCGATCCGCGATTTCTGGGGACGTATCTACGATAACAAGCTCAACATGTTTGCCCTGACGGCTGGTATGTTTGCCCGCCCCATGGGTTTTGAAGCAAACTATTCATCGTCTGAACGTGAAAGCCCTGAACGTGGCCGTATGTCGCAGATACTGATGAAGACAGAGCGTGACCTTGGTATGATGGGTACCTTTGAGCCGCGCAAAGGCCAGAACTTCCGTTGGTTAAAAGTAGACCTCGGCGTATTCAATGGCCAGGGCCTTGCCGGACCGGCTGAGTATGACAGCCACAAAGACGTGATCGGTCGCGTTTCATTGAAACCGCGTAAGCTCAACAAAGCAGGATGGACACTGTCTGCCAGTGCATCAGGTTATATGGGTGGTATCACCAGCCAGTCGCCATGGATATATGAAGCCAAAGAGAACGAAGGCGTTGTTTCTATGATCGGCGATTCTTCTCAAAGCAATATCAATTATGTAGCGCCACGCAAATACTACGGTGCCGATGCGCAGCTGAAAATACCTAACCGCAAAGGTTATTCTGAGTTCCGTGCAGAATATATAGCAGGTCAGCAAACAGCTACTGCTGCAACTTCAGAAACTCCGGGTACTTACCCTGTGACTGCAACAAACGCACTTTTGCCACTGTACACACGTTCTTTCAATGGTGCGTATTTCTATTACCTGCAGCACCTTGGTGTTGACTGGGCGCAGCTGGTGTTGAAGTACGACTGGTACGATCCTAATACTAAAGTACAGGGTAACGACATCAATGCATCGCGCGGATTTACTGCGGCTGATGTAAAGTATAACACAATAGGCGGCGGTTTTGTTGTGTACCTCAACGCCCACGTAAAAACCTTCCTGTATTACGATCATGTGACTAACGAAAGCACAGCGATCAAAGGTTATACCAACGATATAAAAGACAACATAATAACGATACGATTGCAGTATCGCTTCTAAAACTAAAAAGCCTCCGATAAGGAGGCTTTTTAGTTTTATCGTTATTTCGTTGGTCGTGGATACTTTTTCTCTGCTTCTTTGGATGCTTCGGAATAAGACAAGCCAGCTGATCTCAGTTCTGTAATGTAATCGACACGCAAGCCGCTGTTGTCATCGAATGGATTGCCTTTTAATATTGTCTGGTGTTCCTTCTGTAGTCAATCTTTCCAATCTGATTTTACGCTGCCCATCAACTCTTCTTGTTTCTCAAAATGAACACGCCTTTGATTGATGTTTCGAGGGGCCTGCTTTGCGGCGAATGTAATGGCAGGGTGAAAAGTAACCTCCTTGAGTATTGCATATAACAAGTCGTCTTCATTCAAGGCGATTGTGACAAGGTCTTCGCCTCCACGTTCACCGCTACACATAAGCCTGTATGTAACCCAGGATTTTCCTTCAGCTTCAATATACAATCCGTTGAGAATAGCTTCGCCATAGCCAATGACGGGAGGGACAATTCCGATCTTTTCGGTCAGTTCATTAATTGCTGCCTGGATTTTAATGAGACGTTGGTCCATGATTATCCAGCGCAATGTAAATATTTAGCGGCTAATGCTCTATCAGAACTTTATCTATCACCCTTTCGCCATTCTGCAGTATACTGATATGGTAAAGCCCCGCCGGCAGATCCGTAACTTCTATTGATGTTGATCGGTCCCTTGTTTGTATTTGCTTCACCAACTGACCAACTGCGTTGTGCAGTGTAATGGTAGCATCGCCCGCTGTAGGAAGGTTTACCACCAATTGATCTGATGCCGGATTGGGATAGATATTCAATTCAGCCTTTGCCGACTGCTCTACGTCCAGTGCATAATAGCGATAGCATGGATTCCCGTTTTTGCGCGTGTGCAAAAGCTGGGTGCGGTAATACCCGCCAAAGTTTTTGTCCCAACAGGTGTGATACAAGGTACGGCCAAGCTTTTGTTTATACTGGTAGCCATAACCGCAGGGTTCCATAGTTACCAGGGAGCTATCTGCCTGCATATTGATAGATAAGCGCTCGTAGGCTGGTGCGGTCTCGCAAAACGTAGTATCGAGTGGGTTGTAACGTATGATGTCTTTCTGGCCCCATTCCTCCGGCATGTAGTTCGTATCCAGTAGCAGTGCAGAGTTGTAATTCACAGTTACATAAGCCGGTACCGTGCTGTGCGATGGTGGGAACGTTTTGAAATTCTGTGTGTATGTCCAGCGGGCTATTTTGTATTGGACTGAAGTTGCCCCAACAGTTTTTTCAACAACTTCTTCGAGAACGATCTTTTCCAAATCAGACTTACTAACATTCTCAACGCCGTCCGTTTTATATTCAAACATGTCTCCAACTTTGAAGTCGTAAATGTTCAGGACGTTGGGGTTCGGTAGATCGATAAGGTTGAAATACAACTGGCTGGCAGTAGGTGTGATGGGGAAAGGCAGGTCCCTGTCTATCCAGAAGTCGAAACCGCGCTGGTAAACCTGGTCAGGTTCGTGCATTGGGAACAGGTACAGATCGGGAACCCGCACAAATCCGTGGTTTTTACTAAGAATGATCTTCGTATTGTGCAGCGGATCGTCGCTATTTACCGCCGCGCCATTCCAGGCAGTAATGGTGATGTCCTTGATCTCATCCAACGCGCCAAGAACAGTTGCTGTATTTACAGCCGTTACAGTTGCTGAATAGTGTTGTGCTGTCGCATCATTATAAAGCTCCCAACTGTCGTTCAGCGCCGCCTGGCTTTTAATAACAACTGTATCTCCCCAGTAGTTGTCGAAATAATGCGTCCCGTCGGGGGCAATTATAATTGTATCTCCCAGCCAGCTGCCTGATGGTTTCAGCTTCTGGTTGCTGAGATAGTAGCCGCGCGCTGATTTGAAAGGATACAACACCGTGTTGCTGCCTATGGCCTTGACCGAGTCCACGCGCATGCCGCGCAGGTAGTAGTAATCGTTAAGGAAATAGCGCTTAACTGAAGGCTGCACACACCACCAGTCTGTTTGCGCCTGGGCCACCGAGGCCAATATTATGAACAATAGTGTTAACGTCCGTTTCATACGCTCGATTTTAGTTGATAATAGTGATCTTCTTTATTGCATACTGTTCATCTGCCGAGTACTTAAGATAATACAAGCCATCGGGCAAGTCAAGGTGCAACTGCCCATTTGAAGGGATGTTTTCGGTTCGATATGCTTTCTGGCCTTGCAGGTTATAGATACTTACTACCGATTTGTGATCTCTTGTCGAATTGTTTTTGATGGTAATGTCGCCTGATGAAGGATTGGGGTAGACGTCAACGAGGTGATTGTTTTGCAGGTCTTTGACACCTTCTACCCAATCCTGGAACAGAAAATTGTCCATCATCCAGCCCTCTTTGTTGGTTTGTACACCATCGGAAATAAATGTGAAGCGGTACAGGAATGTATCTGCCGAGATATAACTGGGGTATGTTTTCTGAAAATATGCAGCATTGCGCCAGGCAGACATGACGACATCAAAGGCCTTCCACTCATGAGATGATGTGTCTAGTCTAGGCTTGGGCTCCGCCCAGAAAAAATCATAGATGGTATCCTCTGTCATTGCATTTACCCAATGTAGGCCGCTGTCACCAGATACTTCGATTTTTGCTATTTCACCAGAGTCAATATCGAGTTTGTACATAAACCTCAAAGAAAAAACAGAAACAAAAGGCCATATAGAATTTGTGTGTTTTACAATAAATACCGACGTGTCATTGGTCGGGTACGGGTTTAACGTGTCGGTTGCTATAGCATTGGGGTAGCTGAAAGCCGAATCAAAAATGGTTTTTTGGGGTTTGCCGGTCTGCCATTTGTTGTTTGGATAGTTTGCTGTATCGATAATGAATTGATGACTACATCCACCTGACGCGTCGAGGTTGCATTGATCGTAGAAATACCATCCTTGAGCATTTGGAAGATATGGAAGTAGAATAGCCAATAGAGTAAATAGTTTTTTCATAACGCGGTTTCTCTAAAGTTAATATTTTTTCTTGATGCGTTCCTGTTTTTTACGTAAATTTGTTATTAAAATGTACCAGCCGATAACCCTATGAAAATCACCTGATTTAACCCGGTCAATCAACAACCATGAAATCCTACTGGAAACCTCAGCACGAGGTCTTTATCCGCTGCATGCTAAAGCATGAAGATCTAACCAAAGCATACCGCACAGCTTACCCCAAAGCCCAAACTGCATCTGCCAGGGTAGGAGGTATTCGTTTATTCGCTTATCCACATATCCGGCAGCGCATTGAGCCCATACTGAAACAACGCCGTGAAGAATCACACAAAAAAGCGTTGGAAGAAGGCGCAAAAAGAGAGCGAAAAGCACGTGAGCGGCGACTGGAAATTCGTGCAGTTCTTTATAAAGTGATAATGAAAGAGTTGCGCAGGAAACGCGTATTCATCGTCAAAGGTCAATCAGTGATCGTTGATGATGACCCGCCTATTAGCACCAGGCTCGATGCCCTTGTTCTTGACCAGCGCCTGGAATCCGGCTACGACAACTGGCCGGTCATTGAACGCCGCTTTACCCGCATCATGGCCAGCCTGTTGCCGCGCGAAAAACGGGAACATTCTGTAACAAATTCATTGCCGGGCTTAATACCAGCAAGTGTTTCCATTTCCCCCTTTGAAGCGGGACGTCAATGCGCAGCATTGACAGGGGGATGTGGTGTAACACGGATTGTTGACATAACCCGCATGGCGCGGACATCCCCCTCCGCCCCCTTGAAAGGGGGGACTGGGGATATCTTGAAATTTTCGAAACAACCGAGCGTCGACGAGCTAGTGAATGCCTTTGAAGAGAGATTAATTCAGAAACAATCTGTAACAAAAGCCCGCGCAAAGCCGGCGCAGACGCATTCTGCGGCCTATACCAAAGCAAGTGTTCAAAGAGCAGTTGTGACAAAAGCTATATACGTGCAAGCTTCCCCGCCGCCAGATGTTGGTTTTTCATCAAAATCCGTATAATTGCGCCATGCCATATGCCATCATAACAGGAGCCACGCAAGGAATAGGCAAGGCCGTAGCAGAGAAACTATTGTCGCACGGTTTTTCGGTAGCTATCTGCGCCCGCAGCCACAATGACCTGCACGCGGTAGAGACTGAATGGAAGCAGCGCTTTCCCTCGGCACAGATCATCGCCCACCGCGCCGACCTGTCCGTAAAGCAGGATGTGCTGTCGTTTGCCCGCCAGGTGCTGGAGCGTTTCCCGGTTATTGATGTGCTGGTGAACAATGCAGGCCTGTTCTTCCCGGGTACCCTCATCGGCGAACCAGAGGGTCATATGGAAACCCTGATGAATGTCAACTTCTTCAGCGCTTACCACCTTACCCGCCAGGTAGTACCCGCCATGCAGAAAAACAAAAGCGGACACATATTTAATATGTGTTCGGTTGCCAGCCTGAAGGCCTATCCTAACGGCGGTGCCTACGGTATCACCAAATATGCGTTGCTTGGCTTCAGCGACAACCTTCGTATTGAGCTGATGCCCGATAATATCAAAGTGACAGCTATCTGCCCGGGAGCCACCCAAAGCCGCTCGTGGGAAGGAGCAGGAATACCTGCAGAACGCATGATGGAAGCCAATGACGTTGCCGAAATTGTATGGTCTGCTTATAGCCTCAGTGCCGCAGCTAATGTTGAAACCATAGTTATGAGGCCAATTAAAGGAGATATATAAACATTTTTAACTTAGTTTTAGCAGTGCACCCTTACCCACGGCAAAGCGTTCAAGCTAATTTTGTAGTCACCCAAAATGACACGCAATAGTAACATGTGGCGGTTTAGTATTGTATTGGTGCTGTTGTTTACAGCATGTAAAACCGTATTAGCCCAAAACGTGGTATTCACTACGAATGCCAGCGCAGAGAGGATAGGAGCAGACGATCAGTTGCAGATCAGTTATACTATCCAGGATGCACAAAACCTGCAAACCATTAACCCACAGGGACTCACAAAAGATTTTCGCATACTGGGCGGACCATACCAGTCCAACAACAGCCAGGTATCGTATGCCAATGGCCAGATGCAGCAAACTACCAGCATTTCTATTACTTACGTAGTGCAGGCAAGGCACACCGGCCGTTTAGTTATACCCGGCGCCGTTGCCAAAGATGCCGACGGACATACTTATCAATCAAATAACCTGGCCGTGCAGGTAGTACAGGGTTCATTGCAGCCTCGCCGCCAGCAGGCGATGCAGGCCTACGATCCGTTTACCGACGATCCGTTCACAGCCATGATGCAACAGCGCCAGCGCCAGTTGCAGGCAATGCGCCAACAGCAACAGCAGCAGCAACAACAACCGCAGGCTGCCACTAAAGATGTTGACCTCAGCAAAGACCTGTTCATTCGCGTGGCAGTAGATAAGAGTAAAGTACATGTGGGTGAGCAGATAACAGCCAGCTACAAACTGTATGCACGCCTGCCGATGAATGTGAGCATATCCAAGCTGCCTTCGCTCAATGGCTTCTGGACGCAGGATTTCGATATCCCAAGGAATAATCCAAAGCCTACCGAAGAGATCGTGAACGGCAAGAAATACCAGGTGTTCCTGCTGAAAAAATCGGCACTGTTCCCGCAGCAAACCGGTACGCTTGAGCTTGACCCTGCCGAAGCTGAGGGTGTAGCGCGTATAGTACAGCAGGTAAAACAGCGCAATCCGTTTGCCGATTATTTTGACGATCCGTTTGGCTTTGGTAGCATGATGATGAACGACCCGTTCTTCAACGATGATTTCTTCAACAGCGTTGCCTACCGTGATGTGAAGGTGAAACTGAAAAGCACACCGGTGAAAGTAACAGTTACACCGCTGCCTGAAAAAGACAAACCAGCAGATTATGGCGGTGCTGTGGGCAACTTTACCGTAAGTGCCAAGACCGATAAAACACAGCTCACTACCGACGATGTACTGAATTTCAAAATGACCATCACGGGCAGTGGTAACCTTAAGCTGATAGAGGCGCCAAAACTGAACCTGCCCAATGGCCTGAGCGCTTTTGATCCGCAAATAATAGATACGGTCACTGGCCGCAGTACTACCATCAGCGGCTCCAAGATCATTACCTATGCTATTTCCGCCAATACCCCCGGCGATTACGAGATACCATCAGTTCCATTCACTTATTTCAATCCACAGTCGGGTGCTTATGTAACATTGAATACGCAACCAGTAAAGGTGCGTGTGACGCAGGGCAAGAACAAACCATCTAACCGCAATACTCAGCTTGCCGATATTCATGACATCGACAAAAAGCCGTTGAACAACATTGGCTATGATAGCAAGCCCCTGTTCTTTACTGCAGGTTACTGGTCAATGTATGCAGCTCCATTGTTTGCATTCCTGGGACTGCTGGTATGGAGGAGGAGAGAAGATGAACTGTCGAAAGACGTGGTGGCGCTGAAGAACAGGCGTGCTAATAAAGTAGCCCTCAAACGACTGGGTACTGCGCAGAAGCTGTTGCAGCAAAACAATGCAAAACAGTTCTATGAAGAAGTATCAAAAGCCATCTGGCTCTACCTGAGCGATAAGCTAAATATCCCGTTGTCGGAACTGAGCCGTGAACGCGCGCAGGAAGCCCTGCAGGCAAGAAAGATACCTTTAGAACTACAACAAGATGCAGAGCGGGTTATAGACCAATGCGAGACCTCGCTGTATGCACCGAATATGAGTGGCAGCGCGCAGATGTCGCAGACGTATCAGCAGGCGGTAGATGTTATCAGTAAACTGGAGGAGGTATTCAAATGAGACTCATAGCACTATTGTGTATCCTGCTTGGTTCGCTCAGTGTCTCGGCAAAGTCTGACTATTTTGAACAGCTGTGGCAGAAAGGCAATAGCTATTATGCACAAAAGCAGTACGATAGCGCCGCAGCATATTTTGAGAAGCTGGTAGCCGAGAAGCCAACTAAAGCTGAGATCTATTACAACCTCGGCAACGCTTATTACAGGCTCAACCAAATTGGTCTTGCCGTACTCAACTATGAGCGTGCGCTCCAGTTAGATCCTTCTAATAATACGGCGAAAGATAACCTGGCACTCACACAAGCCCGCATCAGCAACCGCATACAGGCCTCTCCCGATATCTTCTTTGTAAGCTGGTGGAAGGCGCTGACAAGTGGCAACAAGGCCGGTGCATGGGCAATTGTCTCACTTACACTCTTTATAGCGTTTATAGCTCTGCTGTTAGCACGTCGTTTCGGTAAACTGCAAATGATGCCCGTGCAGGTAGTAGGTATTACTGCAGCAATCTGGGCAGTATGCCTGGTGTTTTCATTCTTTGCGGCCCAGCGCAATGCTGATAGTGGACAGGCGGTAGTAATGCAAAACGATGCGCCGCTATATGCCGATCCACGCGCGGGCAAATCGCAAAGTCTCATCCCTGAAGGCACGACAGTAAGATGGAAGGGCTCCACGTCAGGATGGGTAGAAGTATCGTTGCCTGATGGTCGCACTGGCTGGATGAAGCAAGCCCAGCTGGAAAGAATCTGATATGGTATGGAAAAGTTTTAGGAGGTTTGCACTATGGCATATTCAGTAAAAACGCCATGGTGGCTCAGGAGTGTCTATGGCAAGCAGGTCTGGCGTATGCCCAAAGAAGACCAGCCAGCAGTTTACCTCACCTTCGACGATGGGCCGCATCCAACAGCTACACCTTTCGTGCTGGATCAACTGAAACAGTATGGGGCGAAAGCGACGTTTTTTTGCATCGGTAAGAATATTGAGGAGTTCCCGGACATCTATCAGCGGATATTGGATGAAGGGCATACAGTGGGTAATCATACGCAAAACCACGTCAATGGCTGGAAGACTGATACAGAAGCCTACCTCGATGATGTAAAGCAAGCAACCAAACATATAAAGAGCAAGTTGTTCAGACCTCCGTATGGAAGGATATCCAGAGTGCAGTCCAACTTTATGATACAGGCCGGCTGGAAGATCATTATGTGGGATGTGCTGAGCGGCGATTTTGACTTGGAACTGACGCCTGAGAAGTGCCTGCAGAATGTAGAGAAACACATGGAGCCCGGTTCAATAGTGGTGTTCCATGATAGCGAGAAGGCATGGGCACGCATGTACTATGCATTGCCAAAGGTTTTAGCATTTTGTAAGGATAAGAACTGGGAGCTTAAAGCAATACCGAACGAATGATACTGATAGACACACATACACACCTGTACGATGAACAACTGGCGCCTGATAACCATGAGATGATCCAGCGGGCTATCGATGCCGGTGTCAAGCGGATGTATATGCCCAACTGCGATTCTACTACCATTGATGGAATGATGAAGATAGCAGGTGAGTGGCCGGAGAACTGTTTCCCGATGATGGGGTTGCATCCCGTGTATGTAAAGGAGAACTATAAAGACGAACTGGCGACAGTGGAGCAATGGCTGGCCAAGCAGAAGTTCTATGCGATCGGGGAAATAGGCCTGGATTATTATTGGGACAAGACCTTCGTTAATCAGCAGCTGGAAGCATTTGAAACACAAATAGACTGGGCGCTGCAATACGACCTGCCCATCGTCATACACAGCCGCGAATCAACGCAGGCCTGTATAGATGTGGTAAAGAAGAAACAGAATGGCCGGCTGAAAGGCATCTTCCACTGCTTTAGCGGTACCGAAGACGAAGCCAGGCAGATCATTGATCTCGGTTTGTATCTAGGCATCGGGGGGGTAGTGACCTTCAAAAAAGCCAACCTTGCGGATGTAGTGAAGAACGTGGCGCTGGATCATATGGTATTAGAGACTGATGCGCCCTACCTGGCACCGGTTCCTTACAGGGGTAAGCGCAATGAAAGCGGTTATATACCTCTCATAGCAACCAAAATAGCCGAACTAAAAGGAGCGGATATAGCTGATGTAGCCACCATTACCACCCAAAACGCTGAAAAAGTTTTCGGTAAGTGAGGGTATTTATTACCTTTGCAAGCCTTCAGGAGAGGTGCTCGAGTGGTTGAAGAGGCACGCCTGGAAAGTGTGTATACCCGAAAGGGTATCAAGGGTTCGAATCCCTTTCTCTCCGCAGATTGAAAGCCCGCTTGAGGGCTTTTTTCTTTTACACCTCTTTTAACAGACCTTTCAGACTTCTACAAGTCATCAACTACCTCTTGTGGCATTGCTTTTGCTTTTAGTAAATTAGGTATAGAAATATTCCGGTTATGGTGTTGAGTGAAACATGGTTTTTAGAAGGTTATCTTGACTTTGAATTGCAGAAGTATCGATTGCTGGCTTATTTGCAGGAAGTGAATAAGCACTTCAATGAAACGAAGCTCTATCCGCAACTGTCTGATATCATCTTTCACTATAATAATCTTATCTCCTTCCGCGATAATAAAAAGCTGCTTCAGGATAATTTTCCGAGGCAGCTTGATGCGGTTAATATGCAACAGCTTGAACTTGTCTATAGCCGCATGCTCGCGGACGATGAGCTGATGCAGGAGCTCGAGCGTATTACTGGCTATGCGCTTGCTGAAATGAAATCAACCATTGACAGTGGTGCGGAAATATATGAGATCGTTGAGAAGCAGCTGCATATTGAATCCGTTGGCATATTGCCGCTGTACAAAAATGAGGGTTACATGCTACTGCGCTTTGGTAGCTACTCTGAGGTTAGGGCATACGCCTATACCGTTACTTTATTTGAGCATAAGGACGCGCGTTACAAAGGCGTAAAGATGAACTATGTGGACAGGTTTGAGAAAACTGTCGCCAATACCTATGAGCATATCAAACGGGACATAATCAGAGCTATTCGCACATTGCCTAATCCTGCGGTTTACTGCATCGAGTCAGCTTTGAACGTTCCCCTTGATGAAACGCTCCTGCCCATAGCTAAGCGAATGCTTGTACGGCAGTTGGCTGCTTAATTATCTATAAGCTGATGGTGCTGCTTTGCCAAATCTATTTGTTTCCTTGTCGGTAGCAAAATAAGCCGCAATGTAGTATCGTTGGTAAAGTAGCTGATAGCCCAGTTGATAAAGATGATCAGCTTGTTCTTTACGCTAAGTATGAGCATGAGGTGCAGGAACATCCAGAACAACCAAGCAAAGAATCCCTGGAAGCTAAATGCGGGCAGGTCAACCACAGCCTTACGCTTGCCGATCGTAGCCATAGTGCCTGGGTTTTTGTAGGTGAACTTTTTTAATTCCCCGCCTTTCAGCATGTGTTTCATATTCTTGGCCATGTGTTTAGCCTGATTGATGGCCACATTAGCCAATTGAGGATGTCCTTTAGGCCACTCTTTAGTTTCCATATAAGCAATGTCCCCAAGGGCGAAGATGTTGGGATGACCTTCAACGCGGTTGTATTCATCAACCTTGATGCGGTTGCCGCGAACAACCGTTTCTTTTGGTATACCGGTTGGAAGGTTGCCAGTAACACCCGCAGCCCATATCAGGTTGCTAGTACGAATGGTTTTGCCATCTTTCAGGGTGATCACGCGCCCGTCGTAATCTTCAACAAGGGTGTTGGTCCATACCTTAACGCCCATGCGTTCCAGGAATTCCTGCGATTTGCGCTGTGACGCTTTGCTCATCGCGCCCAGTGTTGCGGGTCCCCCTTCTACCAGGTGTATCTGCAGTTTTGAAAAATCCATGTCTGGATAATCCCTTGGGAGCACATATTTCTTCATCTCCGCCAATGAGCCGGCCATTTCTACACCTGTAGGTCCGCCGCCTGCCACGACAATATTCATAATACCCTCGTAGTCGTCGGGGCTACAATGCAGAGCATCTTCGAAATTCAGCAGGATGCGGTTACGAAGTGTGATCGCTTCTGTTGTAGACTTCATTGGGTAGGCGTACCGCTCAAGGTTTTTATTACCAAAGAAGTTGGTTGTGCAGCCGGTTGCTACTATCAGGTAGTCATATTGAAAGTTACACTCGTCGGTTTCTACAAGGTTGTTGGCTATATCTACATTGATACCCTTTGCCACGCGCACATGTACGTTTTTTTTGCCCTGGAATATCTTACGAAGTGGGAACGATATAGAACTTGGTTCGAGCCTGGCAGTGGCTACCTGGTAAAATAACGGCTGAAATTGGTGGAAATTATATTGATCTATTATGGTGATATCGTACCCGCTATCCTTAATGTTCCTCGCCAATTGCAGACCTGCGAAGCCTGCCCCTAGAATCACTACACGCTTTTGGGCCATGACTTGATTTTTTGGTTATACAAAACTACTTGTGCTTTCACTGCCAATCAAATAGACAGAAGTTATGCTGGATAGCTAAAAAGCTATGCCATGTCGGTACCGTCTTGTTGTCGAAATCCGCGCTATCGGTTAAGTCGGCAGCAGCTGTATTCGTCGAAATATCGCGCTGCTGTGTTTTCACAGGGTGATTTGTTGCCATTTGTTGTCGGTTTTGAAAGGCAACATCAACAGAATCTTGATAAGAAAATATACTTATGATGAAGTTGTTCCAAAGCGGAGCACTTTTAGTGCTGTTAATTGCAAATATACAAAAAATTAATCAAATATTGATTTTTTATATTCCTATAAGGCAACCTGGTAATCAGAAGAGATAAGGTGACACAGATCGCCAGTTTCTGGTGATGTAGCTCATAAATTTTTGATAATCATGGTGTTAATATCGTATTGACATAATTCTTTTCACCTTTTTAGTTTACTAGTATGGGATACAGAGCTTTTACGGCCGTTGCAACGCTGCTTTTACTGGCCTCGTGCGAAAAAATTAGATATTTTTCAAATGTGAATGTCGACATGCCTTATTCAAAGGAGTTTGTGTCACCCGCATTTGATAGTGGTTTTCATGTTCCTGTAGAAGGGATGTCCTATTCTTTACCAATTCTGGCAGTAGCTACCGGCTCATTGGCTTCGATAAATAAAATGGGGTTGGACACCGGCCAGGTGATAGCTATTAAGTTGAGGTCCTTTTCTCAGAAGGTCTCTAGCGGGCACCATTGTAACTTCGACTTTGTCGATAGCCTGCAGGTTTACATATCCGCTGTCGGTCTGCCGGAAATACTCATGACCGACCAAAATAGTATTCCCAATGATGCGGATAGCATCTCCTTTCATTGTTCCGAGCAAAACCTCAAAGATTACCTTTTAAAGGATACAGTCTACCTGCGACTTCAGGGTCATTTCAATGGTGTGCCTGAGCCCGCTACATTTAAAACTAACTTTAAATTTGGCACTACTGCCCGACTTTTGAAGTAGTGGTTTCAATTGACAACCGTTACGGCTGATCAAGAAAAGGAGCCGTGCTGTCACGCCGGCAATTGTTTACTGTCCTATTTTCGCAACCATGAAGGTCGTTTTAAACTGGAGCTCTGGTAAGGACGCGGCACTGGCGTATTACCACCTGTTGCAAAACAGTAACTATCGTGTTGTAAAGCTATTGACAACTGTAAATCTTGAACATGGAAGGGTAGTAATGCATGGCGTACGTGAGCAGCTGCTGGATGCGCAATCCAAACAAATGAACGTTCCGGTAAAGAAGATATACCTGCCGGCGTCTCCTGATGATGTAACCTATAAGACTGCGATGCAACTGGCTTTGGAAGAGTTGCAAAAGGAAGATATAGCCATTTCCGCCTTCGGCGATATTTTTCTTGAAGACCTGAGAGCTTATAGAGAACAGCAGCTCGCTACATTAGGCATGACGGCTTTATTCCCCTTATGGAAGAAAGATACCAGGGGAATGGTGGGCGAGCTAGAAGATATAGGTATTGAAGCAATGGTTGTGTGCGTAAATGCAAAGTATCTCGACGAATCTTTCCTTGGCCGAAAGGTAGATAGGCAATTTCTTGCCGATCTACCCGCCAACGTTGATCCCTGTGGAGAGAATGGGGAGTTTCACACGTTTGTTTATAATGCACCATTCTTCGACACTCCAATAGCTGTCAGCAAAGGAGAGTCTGTATACCGAGAGTACGGCGAAGGGGAGCTTCGATCGGGATTTTATTTTCTTGATATCGATGTATAAAAAAGCCGCTCACTATGAGCGGCTTTTTTATGGTCTTAAAGCTTTTATTGAAAGGATACCCAGGCAATTTGTGCTTGTTTTTTGCGGCCTTTGCGGTCCATCATTAGGGTCGCGTAGGTATTGTTGTCCTTCATGAAATGTGAGGACTCGATATAGCAGAATTTCGATTCGTTGTCTTCTTTAGGGGCGCCAAACAGGAAGTATTTATCGAGTTTCCCGTTGTTCAGTTTGTAACAAACTGTATTAGCATCGCTGATGGCAACCACTACTTTTTTGCGTTTGGCATCTTCGCCCTTATGAAAGTTCTCCGTATAGTCGTTGAATAGGATGTACCTATTGGCGTTGGCATTAACGTAGTCGAACGACATGAATGCGTTGTTGTTTACGATCATTGGGTTTCCAACTCCTCCACGGTAAGACCAATGGCCTTTGCTCTTGTGCGAAATATACAGTGGGTCGATCAAACCATTGGCCTGTTGTACTTTGGTGATCGCATAACCATCTTGTTCCATGCCTTTTTCGTTCAGCTCCGATATGCCAATACTTCCAAGGAAGGTTTTGGCTGAAACGATTTGTCCGGTATTGGCGTTAGTAACGACTTCCTTATCGCTTTCTTCGAAAAGAACTGTAGTGCTGTGATCGTTGTTGATGACCATTTGCTGTGGCAAACCACTATAAGACTGGTTGTTTGAGGCAAAATGGCTTTGTGCGTATGAGCTTACTTTTTCATTCATCAGCGGCTTTGTTGCCACTATGTACAGAGATTCGGGATCAACGTAGCTCATCAGCGTCATATAGTAAGCTGTAGTCTTGTTGCTGAAAAACTTATTCTTGGAGGTTGTATAGGTAAGCGTAAGTAACTGTATAAGGTTAGTACCGGGATTGTATTCCATAACAGCCTTCGTATCCTTAAAGTCGTCGGTGAATTCGAGTTTTTTGTGCGTGAACTCTTTTTCGCCTTTGCCGAGCCTGGAGATGATAACACGCGAATCTTTGCCACCGTTGCCGTTAGTATTATAGCCGTATGTGCACATGAAGACACGTTTTGAGCCATCCACCGACATGCCAATGAAATTGAGGTATTTAAAACCCTGCGCGTCATAGAATGCGCGATTGAGCACTTTGTGATTACCACCTCCTTCTGCACTGTAGTGGATCACCTCAACACGTTCGCTGCTTTCGTGTGCAAATGAATTGAAGTTTACAACGGCATAGTTGTCTGATACGGGGTCTTTTTCAATGTAGAAGTCCATGGCTTCAACGCCACCATAAGCCATTGCCCATGCAGCGCCTGCTTTATAACGTGGCAGGGTGCTGATAGCATTTTCTTCCAGTACAGAGCCGGTGTTTGCATCAAGCCTGATACGGAAGAGGGTAGGCGTACGATCCAGCAACTGGTGAAGGAATATGACGGGTTGACCACCCAGTTCATACAGCCCCTCTATCATCGACGACGACATTTTCTTTGGCTCCCAGTTGTTGCTGGTGATGACCTGTTCAGAAATTACTTTTCTGTTTTTGTCGTACACGATCACTTCGATGCCTTTCTTTTTGGTAAAATGAAAAAAGAAAGTGTTTCCATTTTTCAGCTGCATTACTTTGTTCCAGCCGCTTTCGGGCTCGTCAAAAGGTGTGCTGTATTCGATCTTGTGTTGCTGCGCAACAATTGCAGAGGGGGCTGATAGCGCCAACAGGGCTGCAAGGAAGGTCTTTTTCATTATCGGTGCTTTGTATAGCAATGATAATAAATGCGTCGGGCGAATGAAAGTGCAGGAAGCTATTTTTTTACGAATTGATCATCCGTAAGTGCATGTAGAAACGCCTCAAGATCCTGTTTCTCGACTTCTGTTAAGCCGAGAGGATGAAGTAATAGCGAGTCGCGGTTGAGACCGTCAGGCATGTGCAGGACCGGGTTGTCGTAGTAGTCAATTACCTCACGCAACGTTTTGAAACTGCCATTGTGCATGTAGGGTGCGGTGATGGCCACGTTGCGCAAGCCGGGTACTTTCATTTTGCCAAGGTCGGCGGGGCTTTTTGTTACTGCGTAGCGGCCTGAGTCATTCGCATTCCTGCCATTAAACAAGCCTATAGAACGGAATTCATCGCCTGTAAAATCCGGACTGAAATGGCATTCCAGGCACTTGACCTTGGTACGAAAAACCTCGCGGCCGCGGATCTGTTGCTCGCTCATGCTGTGCGGTTCATCGTTCAGCCAACGGTCGTTAGGAGTATTACTGGTTTCCAGCGTGCGCTCAAATGCCGCCAGGGCCTGTGCCAGGTTTTGCTTATTGGGATATTGTTTAAAAACCTTATGGAACACTGACCGGTACCTGGGACTGCGGCTCAGCCGTTTCACAGCTTCGTTTGCGGGCAGGTTCATTTCCAGCGGGTTTTCGATAGGTCCAAGTGCCTGTTGTTCCAGCGTTACAGCCCTTCCATCCCAGAAAAAAGCCTCACGGGAATCCATGTTCATAGCAGACGGCGTATTACGGCCACCTATGCGCCCATGAACTCCCTGGCTGAATTGAGTTGTATCGGCAAAGGCAAACTCGGGTTTGTGGCACGAGGCACAGCTCACCGAACTGTCCTCCGACAGGATCGGATCAAAAAACAACATTTTACCCAGCGACTCTTTGGTCGGCCTGTCCGGGCCGGGCGCAAAGGCCGTGCCGGCAACTATGGCCAGGAGCAGGAGAGATAAAACGGGTGTCTTTTTCACAGCGCAAAATTAAGGTTTAGGGCTTTACGCTTCATTTAATAACTTTGCGGCCAACTTGATAAATCTAAACATTTCCATATATGGATCATCGTATTGAGAAAGATACCATGGGCGAAGTGAAAGTGCCCAAAGAAGCCTACTATGGCGCGCAAACACAACGCTCTATCGACAACTTCCGCATAGCGCAGGACATCAACAAAATGCCTAAAGAGATCATTAAGGCATTTGCCTACCTGAAAAAGGCAGCGGCTTTGACCAATGCGGAACTGGGTGTGTTGCCAAACGAGAAAGCTGAACTAATCGGTAAGGTTTGTGACGAGATACTGGAAGGTAAGCTTGATAACGAGTTTCCATTGGTAGTATGGCAAACAGGTTCTGGTACTCAGTCAAACATGAACGTGAACGAAGTGGTAGCTTATCGCGCTCACGTTGTTAATGGTGGGCAGCTGACCGACAAAGAGAAATTTGTACACCCTAACGATGACGTGAACAAATCACAGTCATCAAACGATACTTTCCCGACGGCTATGCACATCGCAGCATATAAGATGCTGATCGACGTGACCATTCCCGGCATCAAAAAGCTGCGCGATACACTTGACAAAAAGTCGAAAGAGTATATGAACGTAGTGAAGATAGGCCGTACACACTTTATGGATGCTACACCACTCACACTGGGACAAGAGATCAGTGGTTACGTGTCTCAGCTGGATCATGGTCTGCGTGCTATCAATAATACACTGGCGCACCTTAGCGAGTTGGCTTTGGGTGGTACTGCAGTAGGTACGGGCATCAACACCCCTCCAGGTTATGCTGAGAAAGTAGCGAAGAAGATCGCAGATCTGACTGGCCTGCCTTTCATCACCGCGGAAAATAAATTTGAGAGCCTTGCTGCACACGATGCTATCGTAGAAGCACACGGAGCACTGAAAACAGTTGCCGTTAGCCTGATGAAGATCGCAAACGACATCCGTATGCTGAGCTCGGGCCCGCGCAGCGGTATCGGTGAGCTGTTTATTCCAGACAACGAGCCGGGTTCATCAATCATGCCAGGTAAAGTAAACCCAACGCAGTGCGAGGCGCTTACTATGATAGCGGCGCAGGTTATGGGTAACGATGTTGCCATCAACATCGGTGGTGCTACAGGTCATTTTGAGCTGAACGTGTTCAAGCCGGTGATGATCTACAACTTCCTGCACAGTGCACGTTTGATAGGTGATGGCTGCGTGTCGTTCAACGACAAATGCGCAGTAGGTATTGAGCCAATCCAAAAAAACATAGATCAGCACCTGCACAATTCACTGATGCTGGTAACTTCTTTAAATACAAAAATAGGTTACTACAAGGCTGCTGAAATTGCACAGACGGCACACAAACAAGGCAAGACCCTGAAACAAACAGCTATTGACCTGGGTTATGTGACTTCTGAGCAATTTGACGAATGGGTTGACCCAGCAACAATGGTGGGTGAACTGCCAAAGAATTAGTATTACTTTCAAATGATGTTTTACAAAGCACTCTATTAAGGGTGCTTTGTATTTTTACTTCAAATGCGCCTATGCTGTCACGCTATTTAAATATTGCCATCCCTATACTTCTTTTCGCGTTGATCGCCTTTAATATCAAGGCCTTTCCTATCTATGATTATGACAATTGGTGTTGGACTGTTTGGGCCTCGCATGACCTTAAGGAAGGATTGAGTAACGCTTATAATGATCCTAATAGCCCGATGCGCACCAATTACCTTCCGGTTTTTCACTACATATTGTACGTATTCGGACTTATTTGCGGCAGCGAGAAGATCATTAATGAGAATGTCCATTACATTAAATTGGCAACGTTGGCCATAGACTGGCTAGGGTTGTGGTATATCTATAAATGGATCGATAAAAAGATTGCGTTCTACTGGCTGGTCATACTGAGCCTGGTCAATATTGCTTACTCATACAATACACTCATTTGGGGACAGGTTGATGGAATAGTAGCAACATTTGCATTCATATCTACATATTATGGTTTCCATAGAAAAACAGCTTTGTCTGCGCTCTTCTTTATCCTTGCACTGAATACGAAGCTACAAGCTATAATATTCTTTCCTGTGTGGGGCTTTTTCTATCTGCAGCATGCGTTGGAGCAGCGGACTCTGAAGTCATTTCTTCTGCCATTGATGGCTATGGCTGCAACCCAATTTGTTATTCTCATTCCGTTCCTTGGCACTATTGATCGCATATTGGAGGTGGCATTTAACCTTGTAGGTCAATACCCGCACGTTTCTGTAATGGCCTTTAATTATTGGCATATTGCGCTGGGCGATGGAGTATGGAACCTTCCGGATACCGGTAATTACATTGGGGGCATAACTTACAGGCAATTTGGTTTTGCAACCTTTTTTCTATGTTCATTTCTTGCGTTGCTGCCTATGTTGCGGGTATTATACACGCGTATGGTAGCCGGTATGAAAAGGCTGGAGCTAACGAGGGAACAAGTTTGGCTGATATGTGCTGTGCTTGGTCTTTGCTTTTTCTTTTTCAATACACAAATGCACGAGCGGTATAGCCACCCTGCATTCATCTTCATTGCTGCTTACGCATTTTACACAAAAAGGTTCTTGCCATACATCATATTTTCAGCTGCCTATTTTCTCAATGTCGAGAAAGTAGGAGCTGTGATGCACCTGAGTAATTACCACACGGCTATTTATAACCATGTTTTCATTGCGGCGCTCTTTGGAGTTCTGTTGCTTTATCTGTTGGTAAAGTTGTGGTTGAGTTTCAAACCAAAGCAATTACAATAAAAAAGCGCCTCAAGGCGCTTTTTTATCATTTTATCTTCTTGCATTTTTTCTTGAGCTGCTTACTGTCTATCAGGCTATTTAATTCAGCTTCGGTCATGCTGGTTCCGCAATCGTAGAGTTCGGTCAGCGGGTTTTTGTCGATGATCAGGTTATACAATTCTTCCAATGATGGGGCAGTCCCCATTGCTGCGTACTCGTCATAGGTAAGCCTGACGAACGCCGAATTTTTGCCGATGCCTCTATTGTCCAGCAGGTAGCCATCATGCAGCAGCGTTGGTTTGCTGTATTTGTCGCCTACCATTAGGTCTGATGGAGCAGGGTAGGAAACGATCGACGATTTGTCATCGGAAAGAATGACCGGGACAAAGTGATTGTAATCTGCTTTTGTTTTATAAACAAGAACTGCCGGCTGAGCGGCAGTTTTGTGTTGAGCAGTGGTTGGTGCTTTGCAGGAAGCAAGAGCCACAACCGCTGCGGCTATTATCAATCTCATCTATTATCTGTTGATCGAAATTTTTTCTGTAATAGTTCCTTGTTCTGACTGTACACGCACAAAGTACATACCGTTGCTGATAGCGCCTACCGGGATGGTAACCAGCTGGTTCCCCTCATGTGATGCCTCGTAAACTGAACGACCTTGAAGGTCTATGATGCTGATAGCAACTTTACCTGAGGTTTTAGCCAGGTCAATATTGATCTTATCAGTAGCAGGGTTTGGATAAACACTGATCATACGTGCTGCATCGCTCAGCTCTTGAACACCGGTAGTTGTACGTGTTACATCAATTTCCAGCTGGTAATCGCCCATAGCAGCTGCTGTTTGAGACGCGACGCGGAAGAGAACAGTGCCGCCTCCGTTGTAGGTGCGAACCCCCGGAACTTCTGTACCGTAATAAGCCGTCCAGTTAGCACCAGCAGGCTCTTTAATGCCGAGTTTAGCATCTACAGAATAAGTATTTCCATTGGTGCTGGATCCGGCATCCTGCAGACGGGCAGTCATTGTGTAATTGTCACCAATTGGCAAAAAGATCGCGTAGTAGTCGTTATCGTTTGTGATGTGGAAGTTAGAACCAGTGGTAACGATTTTGGCGGTATTTCCGTTGAATGATACAGGCAGGCTGTAGTATGCAGTCTCGAAATTATTCATTTCGTACTGATCAGGTGTTGCAAAAGCGCTTGCAGGTGGTTTAATACCAATAATGGCATGTTGAGTATTATTAAAACCGCCAGACCCGCCACCTGCGCCCAGAGCTGGTGGGTTCATAGCATCCACCGAGAAGTAACCGTCAGAAGATCCGCCCCAGCCCCAGTTGATGTGGAAGTAGTCGTTTTTATCGTAACCATCAGCCACCCATGCGTGTCCGCCTGCCGATCCGAAGCCTGCATATAATACAGGACGAGCCTCATTTAATTCATTCTTCAAAGTCGATATCCAGCTAGCAGTACCGTTGCGGTAAATGCCAGAAAGATTTGGGTCATAGCCAAAATAAGTGCGAAGTGCGCTTTCTGCGCTTTGGGAGCTCATAGCGTCGATAACAACTGCACCAGAGCCCTCAGGACCATAATTCATATTAACGGCTACACCGGCCTGGTAGGTTAGGGTTGCTACCGCGTTGTTCGACGAGCCGATTGTGTTAGGCATTGAATTCCACGAATAAGTGGTAGCGCCGAAGTCTGCACTCTGTGTACCATAATCAGGGTGATTGTAAGAATGCATGCCCGAGCCATGCGCTGGCCAGTTCCAATATTTCATGATCTGTGTCATGGCCGTAGCCACGCAACCAGAAGGCACGAGTTTATTTTCCGTGGCATCAAACGGGCACAGCTCATTATAATATGGATTTTGGTTCCACGTAGTAGTCAGCAATCTTGGCACAGTAGTGAATGCTGTTGTCTTATTGCCTGTAGTAGGATCTTCGCCGGAAACAAGTGCAGCCCATTTTTCAGAGATCTCTGCTGTTGCGGGGAAATTCTTTTCAATAACGAATGCGATCTCACTTGCATAATTGGCAAGCCAGGTCTTAGTTGCGTCGGGAATATTTGTGGGATCAAATCCGCCATCGTTTGAGTAAGCAAATACAGGCACAACCTGGTCGTCTGCGCTTACCATAACAAATCCTGTACGATTAAGGTTGAAAACATAGAAGTATTTCACCTTGCCATCAGCTGAAGCAGAGGTGTGCACCAGCTCCAGTTGTCCTGCATTGCTCAAGCCTTGTACTGATTCACCACGAAGGAAGTTATATCCAACTTTTTTGGCAGTCAGCTCATCAACCGGTTTTGCAAAGCCATTTAAGGCACATGCTGTCAACAACGAGAATAAAAGAATTTTCCTCATGATCTGTTTTATGTGAGAATATTATTGTGTCGGAAGAATGCAATATATTGATAATGTGGCTAAAATGATCACGGAAATGTCATGTTTTTTTCAACAATAACAATTGGTTACATATTTGTAGACAAAGCCGGATTTTTTGTCGACAAACGGAAGATATGTTGATTTTCAGCCTTTAATGAAGGTCAGACTGCTTTTAACATGCGCAGATTGCCGTGCATATCTTTTTTTATGGTCGCTTTATAGCCGTATTCTTCGAACAAGCGCTGGGTCGCTTCTGCATAGTCTACATGCAGTTCGCAATAGATAGTGCCGCCAGTCTTTAAATGAGTTTTGCCAAAGGCAGCGATCTCCCTGTAAAATAGTTGTGCGTCATTGCCCGGTACGAAGAGGGCCAGCTCGGGTTCAAAGTCGCGTACGTTTGTGTGCAGAGTCTCCCGTTCGGTAACCGGGATATAGGGAGGATTGGATACAATTACATCATAGCTGCCTAGTTGCTGCCAATGTTCAGATTGAAGAAAATCCAGCTGAATAAAATTGACTTCGGCGCCTAGTTGTTGCACATTTTCTTGCGCCACTTGTAAAGCATATTCACTGATATCGCAGCTGGTAATGTTTGCATCCCGGAGGGTCAATTTTAATGAAATGGGGATGCAGCCACTCCCTGTGCCAATGTCGAGCAAGGTGATGTTTTGTTCTTTGATATCGTCAACTATCCACTGCACTAGCTCTTCCGTTTCGGGACGTGGAATGAGCACGTGCTCATTCACGTTGAATTCCCTGCCCATAAACCAGGCATGTCCGAGAACGTACTGCATGGGTCTGCCGGTCTTAAGCTCAGACAACATTTTTGCAAGCTGATCATCCTGCGTGGCGGATAGTTGTTTTTCCTTTTCCACCAGTCGTTGCAGCTTGTCCATCCCTGTAAGGTGAAACATCACCTCGTGGGCTATAGCTGCAGCCTCCTGCGCGCCGTAAAGAGGTTGCAGTTCGTTCCTTAATTGGTAAAAAGCGTCGTTAAGGTTGGGCACGGGGTAAAGATAAACTCTTCGTCTTTATAGGCTTTATTTACTTTTGTTTCTATGGCAGGGCATGAGGTTTACATGCGCCGGTGCTTCGAACTGGCGCAATTGGCGAAAGGTTATACACTGGATAACCCAATGGTAGGTGCCGTGCTGGTGCACAACGGTCGTATCATAGGTGAAGGCTACCATCGCGAGTATGGTAAGGCGCACGCGGAGGTCAATTGTCTTGAATCTGTTGCCGATGCAGACCACCACCTGATTCCTGAAAGTACAATGTACGTCAATCTGGAACCTTGCGCGCACCACGGTAAAACACCGCCGTGTGCATCCCGGCTGGTGAAGGAAAGGGTAAAAGAAGTAATTGTTTGCAACATAGACCCATTTGAAAAAGTAGAGGGTAGGGGCATGGAGATACTGCATGAGGCCAACATAGCCACGCAAACTGGTGTGCTGGAAAAGGAAGGCTGGTGGTTGAACCGCAGATTCTTTTGTTTCCACCGGCACCAGCGGCCCTATATCATCCTGAAATGGGCGCAAACAGAGTCAGGCTTTTTTGCACCTGCCGATCGTTCCCGGTTCCAGATAAGCAATGAACACAGCAAGCAATTGCTGCACAAATGGCGCACCGAAGAGGCTGCCATTATGGTTGGCTATAATACGGCATTGAACGATGATCCTCAGCTAACCTCGCGACTATGGCCGGGAAAACAGCCTTTGCGTATTGTACTGGATGAACGGCTGCAATTGCCGGGTACGCTCAAGTTGTTCAACAATGAAGCTTCTACATGGGTCATCAATGGTCAAAAAGATGATGACCGGGGAAATATTCGGTTTATGCAGATGCCTTTTAATAACCTGTTACCCGGGCTAATGAACAAACTGCATCAGGCGCGTATGCTGTCATTGATAGTAGAAGGTGGCGCGCATTTGATACAGTCTTTTATTGACGCAGGCCTATGGGATCAAGCCAGGATATTCAGCGCCGGTGCTGACCTGCCAAACGGCATTGCTGCACCACTATTGCCAAACGCAACAAAAGCCTTTGAAACGCCTTTGGGTTTTGATACCCTGCACGTATACGTTAATAACGATAGTTCATTTCCTTATGCGGCTGGCATGAGTTTGTAAAACGTTTTTGCATGTTCTACCTGCTGGCATCCATTGTCCTCAATACCATACTCTTTGTCCTTTTTAAGTTCTACTCCAGGTTTGGTATTGATAACCTGCAGGCCATAGTCGCCAACTATTGGACCTGTGTGGTTACAGGTTGCCTGGTGCTCGGTGATTTCCCGGTTTCGGTTGCAAGTGTAGACGAAAGCTGGTTGCCCTGGGCCTTACTAATGGGCAGTATGTTTTTCAGTGTATTTAATCTGATCGCCTATTGCACAGTGAAGGAGGGGATTACCACCACAACGGTTGCCAATAAGCTTTCGTTAGTAATACCCGTGATATTCGCACCCTTTCTATATGGAGAGACGTTAGGGGCCATCAAGATCGCGGGAATACTCGTTGCATTTCCGGCTGTATACTTGACCACTAAAGTGGAAGACCATGGCCGAAAGACGCAAGAGCTGTTGTGGCCGATACTTATTTTTGTAGGTAGTGGCTTACTCGATACCATGGTAAAATATGTGCAGGCCTTTCATGTGAAAAGCGATGCTGAGCTGGTATCGTTCACTATACACACATTTGTGGTTGCCGGTACTGCCGGGTTGATAACTGTTATCGTCCAACTATTACGCGGCAAGATCAGGCTGCACTGGAAAAACCTGCTGGCAGGTATCGTGTTGGGTATCCCTAATTATTTCTCAATTTATTGCCTGTTGCATTTTCTCAAATCAGGTATTATGCATAGCTCCGCGGCCATACCGGTCAACAATATCGGGATAGTATTACTATCAGCATTAATTGCCATCCTTTTCTTCAGCGAAAAGGTGACTAAACTGCGCGTTGTAGGACTCATCTTGTCTATTCTAGCTATCTTGCTCATCGCTTTAGGCGATTTGAATGGAACAGGAGTTTAAATACAGGACGATAGCAGCCTCTACTACGGCTGAATTCAAAGACAGGGGTAGCAAATTTCTTGCTTATGCCTATGCCGTTTCTACTACCGCAGATATAAAAGAAAAACTACAACGGTTAAAGAAGGAGCACCCCAAGGCAGTGCATCATTGTTATGCCTACCGGTTAGGAACCAACGGCATGCAGTATCGCGCTAATGATGATGGCGAGCCATCCGGCAGCGCGGGTAAACCGATATTGGGACAGATAGATAGTGCAGGCCTTACAAATGTATTGGTGGTGGTAGTTCGGTATTTCGGGGGCACACTACTCGGCGTTCCCGGCCTTATTAACGCATATAAAACTTCTACAGCTGATGCACTGTCTGCTGCTCCGGTCACGGAGAAATGGATAGAGGAAAAATTTGAGATCCATTTCGATTACCCAGTGATGGGGGAGGTCCTCTACCTCCTCAAGCAGGCCGAGGCAACGGTTTACCAACAGGAGCTGCAGCTTTTCTGTATTGTTAAAACCGGCATACCGCGCAGGCACACTGCCGATTATGTGCAAAGACTTTCGGAAATTCGCGGTGTAACTGTGAAGTCAATAAAGGAAGAAGTTTAATTTGTCTCTCCCCGAAAAAAATACTGCGTTAATCAAACAGGAAGCTGCCAGACTCGGCTTTATGTCGTGCGGCATTGCGATGGCTCGCCCATTAGATGACGATGCGCGCAGGCTCGAGCAATGGTTGAAAAACGGCTACCAGGGCTCTATGCAGTATATGGAGCGGTATTTCGACCTGCGTGTTGATCCAGCAAAGCTGGTACCTGGCGCACGGTCGGTCATTACGTTATTGTTCAATTACTATCCTTCAGAGACACAATCGCCCGCCGCGCCGAAGATCGCCAAATACGCCTGGGGGACTGACTATCACTATGTGATCAAAGACAAACTGCACGAATTCCTGGCATTCATAAAAGAAAATATTGGCGATGTAGATGGCCGGGGCTTTGTTGACAGCGCACCGGTGCTGGAGCGCAGCTGGGCAGTGAACAGCGGTCTTGGCTGGGTAGGGAAGAACGGTAACCTGTTGACCAGGAATAACGGCTCATTCTTTTTTATAGCTACCCTGATCACAGACTTGGACCTGACGCCTGATGCACCATTTGCAACAGACCATTGCGGAACCTGTACTCGTTGCATGGATGCTTGCCCCACACAGGCTATTGTTTCTCCGTCAGAGGTAGATGGCAGTAAGTGTATCTCTTACTTTACCATTGAGTTGAAAGATGAGCTGATACCCGACGAGTTCAAAAGCAAGATGAATGGCTGGATGTTTGGTTGCGACGTATGCCAGGATGTATGCCCGTGGAATCGTTTTGCGCAGCCTCATCATGAAACGCTGTTCAAACCTATCCCGGAAGTGCTCAATCTTACAGTAGGCGATTGGGAGGCTATGACAGAAGACGTGTTCAGGAAGACATTCAAGTCATCGCCGATGAGCCGGCCTAAATGGAAAGGTATTCAGCGGAACCTAAAAGCCATTAAACAGTAGTTATTTGTTCTTACCTTCCAGCATCGGCACGAAGATGAAATCGCCGAGCACTTCTTCTTGTACACTGCCGTCAGGTTTCTTGGTCAGACGCATCATCTTTTGTCCTGAATCATCGCCTACTGGCACTACCATGATACCGCCGGGTTTCAATTGTTCCACCAGTTTCGGTGGTATGAATGGAGCTGCTGCAGTAATGATCACCTTATCGAAAGGAGCAAACGAAGGAAGACCTTCATAGCCGTCGCCGTAAAACCGTTTGATGTTGGGATAGTTCTTCAGGAAAAAAAACTGGCCGACGAAATCGTACAGAGCTTTCTGGCGTTCGATGGTATACACCATAGAGCCTAGCTCTGCCAGTACGCAAGCCTGGTAGGCACTGCCGGTACCGATCTCGAGTATCTTGTCGAACTTCTTTATTTCGAGCAGCTGTGTCTGGTAAGCAACCGTGTAGGGTTGCGAAATGGTTTGATTAGCAGCAATAGGAAACGCGCGGTCTTCGTAAGCTATACGCTCAAAAGCAGGATCGAGAAAGAAATGGCGCGGAATGGATTCGATGGCTGCAAGAACACGCTCATCTCTAATTCCTTTATCGCGTAGTACTTGTACCAGTTGCTTCCGTAGTCCTTTGTGCAGGTAATTATCTTCTCTCGGTTTGCTATGCAGCATGGTGCAAAGTTAGCTTACCCGATATTGAAATAAAACTTGTGCCTTTGAATTGTGCGACAGTGCCTGGCTATTTGAAGTTCATCGCTATACCGAAACCGATACCGTTGTTTTGCAATATTGGCTTCATTTGCAGCGAGATGTCGCGCGAGATGTCGAAGTTGCGCAGGTGCGCTGAAGCGACCGCATCCATGATATGGAGCGCATAACCTACCGCTGTCAGCAGTATAGCAACGTCAGCATCTTTCCGGTAATCGTTTTGAATGTCTTTAAGTTGCTCATCGGTGTACCGCAGCGTTTCTGGGGTAAACGTAGAAGCGTCACCGTCAGTTTTGTAGATATAAGCCCTGCGAAATTTCTGGTAGTTGTCCAGGTTGTAGTGGATCATATAAGCACCAGCGCCCAGGGCACCGTATACGATCGGCAATTTCCAATATTGCCGGTTATAGATCTGTCCTCCTCCCGGAAATATAGCAGAGTACAATCCTGCCCGCTTGGGCTTCGGCTCCCACGGTTGTCGCGGCTTGATGGTCACCTTCACCGTATCTGCGATCATGTTGATACTATCGGCTTCCTGGCGTGCAACTGGCGGAATAGGGTGATTGAGCGAACTATCCGGCACTATTTGCGCATAACCCTCCCGAATGCCGAACAGCACAAGGAGAATAGAGAGAAAACAAATATGGCCAAAGCGTTGCAAGTCTTGATCTTTAGTGGCGCAAAGGTAAAAAAAAAAGTCCCGCCGAAGCGGGACTCATTATTGTCAGGCCTAAGCTTATTTCATGCCTGTACCCATATTCACTCTTACTTGTTGTTTGGTGAGATCGTTAACGATGTTCACCGTCTCGGCCAGGTAGATATCTTTTTGCAGGTTTTTTATCCACTCCTGATTCTTTTTCACATTGGTAGAATCCATATTTATCCTCGCCATATCCTCTTTAGGGTTGGTGATCGTCAGCGGCGAAGCTTTCTTTTCCAGCTCCTCCATTTTCTTCGAAGTGGCGTTTGCATCGTCCAGCTCTTTGCGGTAGTTAGCTTCGTTCAGCGAATAAGACTTGTCGTCTTCCTGTTTTTTCAGTCTCAGGGCGTTCTCCTCTATCAGAGAGAAGGTTGCATTTGAAGACACACGCTTTTTGCTGTCCATTGCCAGTGAATTAGCGTTAACTGCATTCTTCACCGGATGGTATGCTGCTGCTGGTATTTCATCCCATTTCAGCGATGCTTTGTCCTTGCGTTCACCCATCTCAATGTATTTGTATGGATCAGGGAAAACGATATCAGGAGTTACACCCCTTTGTTGGGTGGAGCCACCATTCACGCGATAGAATTTCTGAACAGTAAGCTTCAGTGAGCCTATCGGGTTAGACGGAGAGTATACACCTTTGTTAGCAACGCTTTCAGACCAGCTTAAAACTTCATCAAGCGACATCACTTTTTGTACCGTACCCTTACCGAATGTAGTAGTACCTACGATCACCGCACGTTTGTAGTCTTGCAATACTGCCGCCATGATCTCAGATGCTGATGCACTTTGCTGGTTCACCATTACAGCCAGCGGACCATCATACAATGTTCCTTTTTGAGCATCGCGCAGCATCATAGGTGTAGAATTGCTGCTCTTTACCTGTACTACCGGACCTTCATCTATAAACAGTCCTGCCATGTCAACCACGTCGCTTAGAGAGCCACCGCCATTGTAACGAAGGTCCAGGATGATACCGGTAACGCCTGCATTTTTCAGTTTCTGTACTTCGATCGCAACGTCCTCGGCACTGCGACGTCCGCCTATCTTATTAAAGTCGGCATAGAACTCAGGCAGGTAGATATAACCTACAGGTCCTGTCTTGCTGTTGATGATAGCTGATTTAGCGAATACTTCTTCCATCAATACATCACCACGTATGATAGGTATCACTTGCTGTGCGCCGTTTACTTTTTTAACCGTCAGACGTACTTCAGTACCTTTTTTACCACGTATTTTCTTTACCACGTCGTCGATATCCCAACCCTGGATGTCTTCTGGTTGATCGGCGCCCTGGGCTACTTTCAATATTTCGTCGCCAGCTTTCAGTTGGCCCTGTTTCCAGCTTGGGCTACCAGGTATTATCGATACTATTTTGATCTTACCGTCTTCGTTACCCAGTTGCGCACCAATACCAGAGAAGCTACCAGACATGCCTTCGTCGAAAGCTTGTTTCTCACGTGGAGGCATGTAGTCTGTATGTGGATCTTCTGCACCTGTAATGCTATTCACATAAAACGTGAAGCGGTCATCGTCTTTCATTTTGCGCAGGCGTTTGAATGTAAACTCCTGGCTTTTGCGAACTGCAGTACGTGCGTCTTCTTCCAGCTGTGCATCAGTCTTTGCTACGAAGTTGGCACTGTCTTTCTTCTTTTCCTGGTCTTTCTTAAGGTCTACATACTTTGCGAGCGTGTTAAACTTAAGGTACTTGCGCCAGTATTCTTTCAGTTCTGCATCATCTTTTGCAAACGGCATGTCTTCGCCGTTCTTCACAAACTGTTCGTCGGCAGTAAAAGTGAAAGGCTTTGCAAGAATGTCTTTATAAATAGCCTCAGTCTTATCGAGGCTGTTTACAAACAGCTCATTGAACTTGTTGAAAAATTCAACAGAACCATCGTTGATCTCGTCGTCGATCTTGTACTTGTAAGCTTGCAGGATATTTACATCCGCCTGAGTAAAAAATTTCTTGTCGTAGTCCCAGGCCAGTACCTTATCGTATACTTGCTTTGAAAGGGAGTCGTCAATGTTTTTTGGTGAATAGTGGCTATCATGGATAGCCTTAACCACGGTCTTCAGCACTAATGACCTTCTCGCGTCCACATTCTCGTTAGTATCAGCATTGGTATATGTGAAAGAGAAAAATGTTGCTAAGGCTCCTGCTATTAAAAGTGGTATTAGGATCTTGTTCTTCATGAATCTTAACATAGTTCTAATCGGTTAAAGTTGACTCTAGCAAATGTATAATAAACGGAGTTAATAAAACGCTAATCCCTATATAGGAAAAGGTTAATGCCAAGGGGATTTTTTGCCGTAAATTTGCAGCTCATCTTTAGTTATGAAACACATCTATTTCCGCGATCTTGGAGTAATTGAATACGGTGAAGCATGGGACATGCAAGAGGCTTTATTGCAGAAGGGTGTGCAAGCAAAATCTGCGTGGTATCAGACACCAGAAACAGAGCGCCGTGAACACCCGGATACCACCGACCATCTTTTCTTTTGCGAGCATCCACACGTCTACACTTTGGGGAAAAGTGGACACATGGAGAATTTACTCATAAATGACTCCAGGCTGAAAGAGCTGAACGTTTCATTCTATAAAACCAACAGGGGCGGGGACATTACTTACCATGGTCCCGGCCAGGTGGTGGGGTACCCGGTATTAGACCTGGAGCACTTCTATACAGACCTCGGCAAATACATGCGTAACCTGGAGGAGGTGATCATACGCACCCTTGCGCGCTATGGTATTGAGTCTGGTCGACTGGAAGGCTCTACCGGTGTTTGGCTGGATGCTGATGTGCCTGGCCGTGAGCGCAAAATATGCGCTATGGGTGTGCGCAGCAGCCGCTGGATGACCATGCATGGGTTTGCACTAAATGTTAATACCGATCTAAAATATTTTGGATACATCGTTCCATGCGGTATAAGTGATAAAAAAGTGACATCCATGGAGCTTGAGCTGGGCCGCAAGGTTGACGAGCAGGAAGTTAAGGACACTCTGCGTGAGGAGTTTGGCAAGGTATTTATTGCAGATATTTTACAACTGCCTCCGGCAAAAAGTGTAACTTAAATGCAGCTTTAATACTTATGTTGGCCTCTATCCCCAAAAGAAAACCCGCTTGTAACATTTCCTATCAATGGGGAGATGATCATTTGCTGATAGAGCTGGGCAATAATCTGCAGCCGCGAATCAAGGCGCTTTTTTGGGCCGAATTGCTGGTCACCATTGGTATGGCGACTATTTTCCTATTTAAATCGATGCCATTTTCAAGTCATGTGCTCAACTGGGCCGGGGGAATAGGTGCTGCTGCGCTGTACCTAATGGCTGCCTACCGCTTTTTATCGAGGATGATGTACGAAGAGCGCCTGTTCCTGGATACAGAGTCAATTACAATACTGGAACGTACCCCTTTCGCTCAGCGGCACGCAAAATACCTCTGGCGCGAGATCGGTCCCCTTCACTATATCGGGAAAGATGAGAAGACAGATCATCCGCTGAAAGGCCGCTGCTATGATTATTTTGGGTTTGAGACCCGTGAGCAGCTTATACAAAGTCTTCACCAGGAGGGAAACCTTTTCTTCAATCACAATGGCTTTACCATCCGTTTTGCCAAAGGTGTATACTCCTGGCACGCTGAGGAGATGGTAAATATGATGAAACTATATGCTGGCAGCAAACTGCGCCTGGGTATGGAGTGGGCACGCATGCTGCAAGAGCATGAGTGGGACGATGCTTAATAAATGGTAACGTATCCGCTCTCCATTTTTTCATCACCTTTCATTAGGTCAAACTTGAACACTCCTTTCTTCTGGAAGTTGCGTTTGTCGATGATCACGGGCGACTCAAGTATCCTTGGTATCTCCAGCACCTTTTTATTGTTCATGTTGTAGAACTTGATAGAGTAGTGGTATTTCTTTACGTCCGGCACTTCCATCGTTACGTGGCCGGTAAAAGGATTCGTGAATACGTACTGAGATTTGATATAGCTGAATACGTCCACATCGCCCGGGTCAGGGATGCTCAGCCTGATCTTATTAACTATCTGTTGTAACGTGTCAACTGGTTTGCCAGGTTGCGCTGGACGTGTTACAGAAGTAGTATCCACCTTTATCCTCGAAGCCAGTTTTTGCAGCGAATCGTTGGGGGGCAGCACGCCTTTGGCCATGATGGTCGCGCTGTCTACATGTATCTTAAAGCGGTTGCTATACCAGGTAAGGTCTGAACTGAAAGCTATATACAAGCGGTACCAGTTATCGCCGGGTACGGGATGTCCATCAATAAACGCCTGCGCTCCTTTCTTCAGGTTTTTTACATAGCCTATTGTCGCAAAGTTATACACGCTATCCGATGAGCGCTGCACGGCGATAGATTTGAGGCCATCGTACTGGCTTGTCCAGCTAAGTACGTTGATGCCTTTATCTGATGCGCCCACAATCTCTGGCAATAAAGGCTGCGCATGCAGTTTTGTGACAAGCAGGATAAAAACACCGACGAAAATGGTTAAAAAACGGAGCATCTGCCAAACCTACTGCAAAAAATCCTTGTTGGAAAATCGCGGTTTTAAGATTTTGAAATTTCTAACAATTCGATTCCTGTATTTCCACATCCGGAACCCTCACCTTGCACAACCCAACATTTATATTTAGGTTTGGTCGCATTTCTAAATCATTTATGGGACTATTTATACGGAAACCTTTAAATCAATTACTTGATGAAGCCTCAGAGTCGGAGAAAGGCTTAAAGAAAACCCTTTCGGCTGGAGCGCTGGTAGCTCTTGGTATTGGCGCTATCATCGGCGCAGGTTTGTTTTCAATTACTGGTATGGCTGCGGCCAACAATGCAGGCCCGGCCATTACACTTTCATTTATTGTAGCGGCATTGGGTTGTGCTTTTGCCGGTTTGTGTTATGCTGAGTTTGCTTCGATGATCCCCATAGCTGGTAGTGCTTATACGTACAGCTTTGCTACCATGGGCGAATTCGTGGCCTGGATCATCGGGTGGGACCTTGTGCTGGAGTATGCAGTTGGTTCTGCTACGGTGTCTATCAGCTGGTCACGCTACCTTGTCAAATTCCTCGACTATTATAATATACACATAGATCCCGCGTTCACGTCCTCACCCGCAGAAGGGGGCATCATGAATATACCTGCGGTGTTCATTGTTATTATGATGTCGTTGCTGTTGATGAAGGGAACCAAAGAATCGGCATTCTTCAACACGCTGATCGTGACACTTAAGGTTGCGGTGGTTCTTATATTTATTGCTCTAGGCTGGCAGTATATCCGTCCCGAGAATTATGAACCATACATCCCGGCTAATACCGGCACCTTTGGTGAGTTTGGTTTCAGCGGTATCATTCGTGCTGCAGCGATCGTATTCTTCGCCTATATCGGTTTTGATGCTGTGTCAACGGCTGCGCAGGAAGCCAAGAATCCCAAACGTGACATGCCCATAGGTATCTTGCTTTCGCTGGGTATCTGTACCTTATTATATATCCTGTTCGCGCACGTTATGACGGGTGTTACCAGCGTCGAGAGCTTTAAGGGTAAAGACGGTATTGCTCCGGTGGCAGTCGCTATCGACCATATGGGGAAAATGGGGGCTGACGGTGTCATGGTGCCTGATTATCCGTGGCTCAACAAAGCGATCATCATCGCTATCCTTGCCGGTTATTCTTCGGTGATCATGGTGATGCTGATGGGACAATCGCGCGTGTTCTTCTCTATGAGCCGCGATGGTTTGATCCCGCGTGTTTTCTCTGATGTACACCCTAAGTTCCGTACTCCTGCCAGGAACAACTTCCTGTTCATGTTATTCGTAAGCTTGTTTGCTGCGTTTGTGCCAGCAAACATTGTGGGTGAAATGACCAGTATCGGAACTTTATTTGCATTTATTCTTGTATGCATCGGTGTGATAGTAATGCGCCGCGCCATGCCTGAGGCACCAAGAGCCTTCCGTACCCCGTTGGTACCATTGGTGCCTATCCTGGGTGTTGCAACCTGCCTGTTCATGATGGTTTTCCTGCCCCTGGATACATGGATACGACTGATAGTATGGATGATGATAGGTTTTGACGTGTACCTGTTTTACGGTATGAAACACAGTAAACTGAATAGCGGATTGTTCAACCAGAAAAGCTATAAAACTGTTTCTATAACAGGCCTTGCAATGACAGTGGTGTTGATAATAGTAGCATTCCTGCATCATTCCTGGGCTGAAACCGATGATTCTATCTTGTTCAACTTCTCGATAATATTTGCAGTGTTGCACGTATTGATTTACTTCGTAACGATGCGCAAAGGCAGGAAAGAATTAGCGTGATCTTCGCATAAGAAATAGTTAAAAGCACCGCTGCGTTTACGGCGGTGCTTTTAACATTTTAAGAGCCTGTAAACCTGCCCGTTGGCTTGGATTTTTTGATGGTTGCAGTGGAATAAAATTGAAGGGTTATGAATAGTAGACTGTTGAATCTGAGGAGCATTAACATGAGGGGTATTCGAAGCTTGTTACCAGGTGCAAGGCCATCATTCCTGGGTATCAGGGGCCTGAGCCGTGCCTGGGGTATTTTGGGACTTATCGCATTGGGTGTAGGTGTACTTGCTTACCCGACGTTGCTGTTGGTACGTTCGCTGAGAACAAGGTTGGCGACCGCGCGCGCGAATGGTCAACTTGGAACTTTTAAAAACTTTCTTCCATCGGTTCGTGGTAAACACAAACCGCATCATCGTAAGGTAGAAAGTGAAAGCAGCCTGAAAACAGGAATGGCATAAAGAAACCAATATATTCAGGCTTCAAAAAAGCTTGAACATAATCTGGTACAAGCGTGTTGTGAAAACAGCACGCTTGTTCTTTTTACACGTATTCCGCTATGGATTTGAGTATGTTTTTGCCTGCTATACGAAACTCGAAAAATTGGCTACATTTGTGCGGTTTTAACCAATTAACTTATTAAAATTTCTTCCACTCTATGGCATACGACGTGATCGTAATAGGAAGCGGCCCTGCAGGTTATGTGGCTGCTATCCGTGCAGCACAATTAGGTTATAAGACAGCGATAGTGGAGCGTGAGAGCCTGGGCGGTATCTGTCTGAACTGGGGATGTATCCCTACCAAAGCATTATTGAAATCGGCGCAGGTGTTCGAATACATCAGCCACGCACAGAACTACGGTGTAACCGTTGGTGAAGCGAAAGCTGATTTCCCGGCTATGATCAAACGCAGCCGCGGTGTTGCCGATAAAATGAGCAAGGGTATCCAGTTCCTCATGAAGAAGAACAAGATCGAGGTGCTGATGGGTATGGGTAAGCTGAATGCTAAAAAAGAAGTGGAAGTAACAGGTGCTGACGGTAAAGCTACCGTTCACACGGCTAAGCACGTTATCCTGGCTACAGGTGCACGTTCGCGCCAACTGCCAAACCTTGAGATCGACGGTAAGAAAGTAATAGGCTATCGCGAAGCAATGAGCCTGCCAACGCAACCAAAATCAATGATCGTTGTTGGTTCTGGCGCTATTGGTGTTGAGTTCGCTTATTTCTACCACAGCGTAGGAACTAAAGTTACCATCGTTGAATTCATGCCTCGCATCGTTCCGGTTGAAGACGAAGATGTATCGAAAGAACTGGAAAAGATCTATAAGAAGAAAGGCATCGAGATCATGACCAACTCTTCGGTAGAAAAAGTTGATGCTTCGGGTAAAGGTGTAGTTGCAACCGTTAAGACGCAGAACGGTGAAGTGAAACTGGAAGCAGACGTTGTATTGAGCGCTGTAGGTATCTCTACAAACATCGAGAACATAGGACTTGAAGCTGCCGGTGTTAAAACCGACAAAGGAAAGGTTACTGTAGACAAATTCTATAAAACAAACGTTGAGGGCGTTTACGCTATCGGCGACATCACTCCTGGCCCGGCATTGGCACACGTGGGTATGAAAGAAGCTGTTATCTGCGTAGAAGCTTTCGCACAGAAAGATGGCAAGTACCACCACAACCCAGAGCCACTGGATTACGGTAACATCCCGGGTTGTACTTACTGCTCTCCTGAGATCGCTTCTGTAGGTATGACAGAAAAGCAAGCTAAAGAAGCAGGTTATGAACTGAAAGTGGGTAAATTCCCATTCTCAGCTTCTGGTAAAGCCAGCGCTGCGGGTGCGCCAGAAGGTTTCGTAAAAGTGATCTTTGATGCTAAGTACGGCGAATGGCTGGGTACACATATGATCGGTGCGAACGTTACCGAGATCATTGCGCAAACAGTTGCCAGCCGCAAACTGGAAACTACATGGCAGGAGCAACTGGATACTATCTTCCCGCACCCGACTATGAGCGAAGCGGTGAAAGATGCTATCGAAGTAGCACTGGGTGAAGCAATACACCTCTAGTAAGAACAATAGTAAGAATAGTAAAGGCTGCCCAAACGGGCAGCCTTTAGTTTTGATACAATGGCTTTATCTTTATTGCCTTACTATGCGCTATAAACTTTTCCGGGTTTTTCTTTTGCTTGTTGTCCTCGCGGTATCCGTTTGGTTCGTCAGGGGGTATAGCAACACCCGTACTATGTTTTATGGCGATGTGCTTGGTTACTACATTTACCTTCCCGCCACCTTTATTTACGACAACCATAAGGCGATAGACAAACTGCCTGATAGCGTTGAGGTGCCGTTGCTGGTAAAAGAGTCTATGGCCAACATGCGCAATGGCTATGTTGTTACTAAGAAAGGGTATCTGCTGGTGCAGTACACCTACGGAATGTCTGTATTAGAGGCACCGTTCTTTTTTGCTGCGCACGCTTGGGCAAAGATGAATAAACTGTCCTCTACGGGTTATTCTCCGCCATACGAGATGGCTATAAAGATAAGTTCTGTTATCTATGCACTGCTTGGTTGCTGGCTGATCTACCTGGTGCTGAGACGTTGGTATGGACGTACGCACTCGCTGCTGGTAACAACGCTTATATATTTAGGGACGAACCTGTTTTGGTTCACGCTCTACCAGCAGGGCATGGCGCATGTGCCGTTGTTTTTTCTTTATGCAGTGCTGGTGTTGTTCAGCGTCAGGCTGTATGAAAGGGCTTCATGGCTCAACTTCCTGGTTGTTGGTCTGACTGCCGGCTTTATTACTGTTATTCGTCCCACAGATATAATCTGCCTGCTTGTTCCGGCCTTGTATGGTGTATATAGTAAAGAAACGCTTATTCAACGCCTGGCATTTTTACGGACGCACCTCCGGAAAGTATTGGGTGCCGCAGCCGTCTTCATTCTACCGATCATTCCACAGCTGCTTTACTGGAAGATGATGACGGGCAGCTATCTGTTCTACAGCTACGGCGGACAATCGTTCAACTGGAACGACCCAAAGATCCTTGAGGGGCTTTTTTATTACAGCAATGGCTGGCTGCCGTATTCACCCATCATGGTGTTTTCGCTTGCAGGCTTCTTCCTGTATCGCTACATCAAACAGTGGTTTTGGTGTCTTGGGCTGTTGTTTCCGTTGTATGTATACATCATCTACTCGTGGTATTGTTACAATTATATCAATGGCCTGGGTTCCCGGCCTATGATCCATATATACCCGTTGTTGGCAATACCGCTTGCTGCGTTTTTGCTTTGGGTATGGAATAGAAAGTCGATAGTGCTCAACGTGGTTGTAGCATTGGTCTGCTCGTTTTTCGTGTCGCTGAACATCTCGTACAGCGTGCAACGCTCCGTAGGAGTAATGAACAGCGAAGAGTCGAATTTTGAGTACAACACCCAAATGATGTTCCGCACAAAACTGCGTTATGATGATCTTGTGACATTTGACTTAGCGGAGTTTCAGCCGGACACTGCAAAGATCACCAGGATCAAAACGCTGGCCTGTCTCAATTTCAATGATTCATCATCTGAATACTATATCCAAGACACGATAACAGGCTCAGGGTACTTCTACAAAATGACCGACGAGTATATCCCTTATTCCATAGACCTGAAATATGACAAGGCTGCTTTGGGTGAAGCAAAATGGATGAAGTGCAGTGGCCGGTTTATGTATCCGCAATACCCCGAGTATTTCCGCCACCTGTTGATCCTATCTTATAGGCGCAACGGCGAGTTCCTTTCCTGGAAAGGCTGTAAGATCGAGAACAAGATCAATTCGTATAAACACGAGCGTCAATTCCTGGAACAATCGCGCCCGGGCGAGTGGGGGACTGTCTATTTCTTCTCCCTGATACCTAAAGGAGTGAAAGATGGCGATGATATCAAAGTCGAATTGTGGAATATCGGCAAGCTGCCCATGTTGCTCGATGATATCTGTATAGAAGCGTATAGATAATAGCCGTTGTATTATCTTAGGCACACGAAAAGTAGCTATGAAACATAAAGGTTCCTTTTACTCTTATTTGGCCTGCGCAGCTTTAATGTTGTTCGCTACTTTCTTTTTTTATCCTAAATGGACCAAACCGGGCGGCGAGTCGGCGCTGGGATGGGATGTAAGCGGCTACTACTGGTATCTGCCATCAGCTATCATTTATAAAGATCTCAAACAGCAAAAGTTTGGCGATAGTATCATTGCGAAATACCGGTTTACACCCTCGTTCGAGCAATCTTTTGTGCATGAGAGTGGTAACAGGGTAATGACCTATTCTTCAGGTATGGCATTTATGTACCTGCCTTTGTTTTTGACTGCTCACGTGCTTGCTGAACCTTTGGGTTACGAAGCAGATGGTTTTTCTGTGCCGTACCAGTTTGCAATACAAGTAGGCAGTTTGCTGGCTGCGCTTATTGCGCTATGGTATTTCCGCAAGCTGTTCCTGATGTTCTTTGACGATAAGGTGGTAGCAATACTATTGCTGCTACTCGTCTTCGGTACTAACTATCTCAATTATTCAGCCATCGAAGCAGCGTTGACACATAACTGGCTGTTCATGCTTTATGTTTTCCTCCTGCTCAATACAGTTTATTTCTATCAAACACCGACCTTCAAGTATGCCGTACGCATAGGTTTGCTTTGTGGTACGCTCACGCTTATCCGTCCCTCTGAGCTGATATGTGTCCTGATACCATTGCTTTGGGGAATGGAGCGCATATCAATTACCTCTATCAAAGAGAAGCTCACATTTCTTGGAATGAACTGGCAAAAGTTGGCAGCTGCTGCCGCTTGTACCATTGCAATTGGCTCGATCCAGATTGTGTACTGGCTATATGTTACCGGCAAACCGCTGGTATATAGTTACCAGGACAAGGGTTTTTCATGGATGCACCCTCACTGGCGCGACTATATGTTCAGCTACCGCAGTGGCTGGATCATGTATACGCCGCTAATGATACTGTGCTTTATTGGCATACCGTTCTTTATCATGTATGGTCGAAATAAGATCGCAGTGCTTGTATTTTTTGCGCTGAGTCTCTACATCGTCTGCGCCTGGGATGTGTGGTGGTATGGCGGCACTGGTGGCAGGGCAATGATACAGAGCTACCCGGTTATTCTGTTCCCGATGGCTGCGCTTATTCAGTATGTATATCACAGGCGCGTATTGGCATGGGTGTTGTCGCCTGTCATTATCCTGCTTGCTTTTTTCAATATCTGGTTTACCTACAATGCACATGCCGGGCAAGGCCTTTACGACCCGAATGGGATGACCAAAGCCTATTACTGGAATGTTATTTATCGCTACAACGTCGATCCGGAAGTAGAGAAGCTAAAAGACACTGACGAGCTGTTTTCAGGTAAACCCCTGCAAATGAAACTGGTTTTCAGTTATGATTTTGAATCTGACACTACAGTAGCTTTATCAACACAGCCGACCATGAATGGGATGCGTTCAGGGGTTATAGGACCGGGAATAGAGTACCTGAACCTGCCGGTATTTGCGTATAGCTCTTCAGATGCAAAATGGTTAAGAGCACAGGCTACGTTCAAATGCATATCTAAAGAATGGGAAGCCTGGAAGATACCGCAGTTCATCGTTCGTTTTATGAACAAAGATGTAATAGTGAAAGAAAGAATGATACGCACCTGTAGATTCTTAGATGAAGAGGATACTAAAGAGTTGTTCATTGATGTGAAGACGCCGGAAGAGGCTTTCGATTCAGTGCACATCTTCATCTGGAATCCAGGCAGCAATAAGACATTGCTGGTGGATGATGTGCAAGTGTGGTCCTTTAACGAATAGCAACCCATCGAACCCTATGAAATGTTGGCGGTCGCTCCTGGCTTATGTTGTTTGTGGAATGGTAATGCTATTTGCCACATTCATATTTCTTCCCCGGTGGCATCGCTCGGATGGCGAATCGGCCTTAGGTTGGGATGTTAGCGGCTATTACTGGTACCTGCCTTCGGCAATTATCTACAAAGATCTCAAGGAGCAGAAGTTTGGTGACAGCCTTATTGCTAAATATCCGGTTACGCCGGCGTTCGAACAGTCGTACAAACACGAGTCGGGGAATAGGGTGATGGGCTATTCGTCGGGCATGGCGTTTATGTATCTGCCTGTGTTTTTGGTTGCCCATGTACTTGCTGAACCTTTGGGATATCCAGCAGATGGATTTTCTATTCCTTACCAGTTTGCTATCCAGGTTGGTAGCCTGCTGGCTGCGCTTATTGCGCTGTGGTACTTCCGTAAGTTATTCCTGATGTTTTTTGAAGACAAGGTCGTAGCCATATTATTGTTGTTGCTTGTCGTCGGGACAAATTATCTCAACTATTCGGCTATAGATGGTGCGATGACACACAACTGGCTATTCCTGTTGTATGTATTCCTGTTGCTGAATACTGTTCATTTTTATAGAACGCTCCAACTAAAGTATGCTGTTCGCATTGGGTTGCTGTGCGGCATGATGACCCTTATCCGGCCATCTGAAATGATCTCCATAGTAATACCCTTGCTGTGGGGAATGGAAAGTGTATCAAAAGCAGCCCTAAAAAAACAAAGGGATTTCCTGACTGCCAATTGGAAAAAGCTGCTTGTAGCAGCCACCTTTATGATCGCCATTGGTTCAATACAGGTATCTTACTGGTTATACGTAACGGGCAAACCCTTTGTATATAGCTACCAGGATAAAGGATTTTCATGGCTGCAGCCGAATTTAGTGGACTATATTTTCAGTTACCGAAGTGGGTGGATCACTTATACGCCACTGATGATACTGAGTTTTATTGGTATTCCATTCTTTATTAAAGATGGGAAAAACAAGGTCGCAATATTGCTATTCTTTGCGCTGAATCTCTATATCATTAGTGCGTGGGACATCTGGTGGTATGGTGGTAACAGTGGACGGGCTATTATACAGAGTTATCCGGTTATCATGTTCCCTATGGCTGCTTTTATTAAGTACGTATTTAGCCGGCGCATTCTTGCATTTCTTCTGTCGCCGGTCATCGTCCTGCTGGCTTATGTCAACATCTGGTGGACTTACAATGCACATGCAGGAGAGGGACTATTCGATCCTAATGGTATGAACAACTCCTATTACTGGCATGTTATCGGTCGCTTTCATGTCGATCCGGAAACGCACAAGCTAAAGGATACAAACGAGTTGTTTACAGGCACTCCCCGGCAAATGAAACTGGTGTTCAGTTATGATTTTGAATCTGATACTGTATCTGGTGATCCCGCGCTCTCTGCATTAAACGGAACACGGTCCGGGTATGTACTTCAGGGGAAAGAGTATTTAAATGTTCCGGCGTTTGCGTTGGACAACAAAGCCGGGGAGTGGTTACGGGTACAAGGAACTTTCAAGAGTATAACTCATGAATGGGATGCATGGAGAATGCCGCAACTAACTGTCCAGTTTACCAACCGGGAGAATATTGTAAAAACAAAGCAGCTACGCCCCAGCAGGTATTTGGGTGACGGTGCTGCCAAGGAGCTTTTTATTAATGTGAAGATTCCCGAGGAGTCTTTTGACTCTGTCAAAGTGTTCTTATGGAATCCCCGTAGTGATAAAACGCTGGCAATGGACGATGTTAAGGTCTGGTCGTTCAACGAATAGCGGTATCGGCTAACTTTGTCTTACTGCATTATGAGCGCTTCGCTTTACATGATGGCTATCATGCCGCCGCCGGAACTTACCAAAGACATTGAGCAGATACGCTTTGGCTTTGCTGATAAATATGATTGTAAGGCTGCACTGAAGCCGCCGGTGCACATCACCCTGATCCCTCCGCATAAAACGCTGCCAGATTCGGAAGAGAAAATAATTCCGGTGATGGAGCATTGGGCTAAGAGCCATGCACCCTTTTCGGTTGTTTTGCTGAATTATTCGACGTTTGACAGGAATGGAGTAGTGTTTATTAATGTATTGCCGAATGAGGATGGACGCGTGTTTCAAAAGGAGCTTCGTTCGGAGTTCTTGCATGTGCTACCCTTGCCGGAGGTGAAACGATATACCTCCTTCCATCCGCATATCACTATTGGTTATCGCGATATACCTAAAAACGTATTTAAAGAAGCAGCTGAAGACTACTTGTCGCGTGAGTTCTTTGCTGCTTTTACCGTCAACACGATCTATTTGTGGCGCCACGATGGCACGCGCTGGCAGGTATTGCACAGTTTTCCATTGGGCAAGACGACCTAGTTAGCTTTCAGTATTACTGACGTTCGATATAGATCTCGGGAGTCATGAAGTGGTTGCTGACATTCAGCGCCTTGTCTTTCACGAAAACATCAAAGCGAACTGTGTCCCTGATGCGCGTTGAATCCTCCCTGCTGTACAGGAATTTTGCAGCCTCGATAGCAACAACAGAAAAGCCTTCCAGCGGCTTGCTTGGGTTAACCGCTTCTGCGGGTATCTCGGGGAAATAAAGCCTGATCGTATCTGTAACGATGTTGGTTGTGTCTGCCGGACCGCGGCTGTCTACCAGGTAAATATCAAATGAGTCTGGAGATAAATGTGTCTGAGGGTTGCCAAGGTCAGCATTCTCGTCTGCTATCCGGAAGCTTATAAATACAGTATCTTCGCTGTTGCCTGAGCGAACGGTATTAGGCTCCATGTTGATGAAGGCTATTTCGGGCGCTTTTGAATCACTATTGTTTTTCCTGCACGAAGCAGTGACAAGCAGTGTAAGGGCAAGTATGGCTAAATAACCTCTCATATCAATCAAAGTTAAATAAAGTGTCCTATAAAATTGAGTTAAAAGACCCGGCTTTTGTACAGGGTATTAACGCTGGTAACTTTGATGATATTGCCCTGCAGGTATTCGCTCATCAGTACGAACACAACGAAATTTACCATGCGTTTACAAAAGCACTTGGTGTTGATCCTTCCGGTGTAAAAAACATAGAGCAGATACCGTTCCTGCCCATTTCATTTTTCAAAACCCACAGAGTTGTTTCAGATACGGCAGAGCCAGCTTTTGTGTTTGAAAGCAGCGGTACCACGGGGGAAACCCCCAGCAGGCATTTTGTAACTGATGCTGTTGTATACCGGGAGTCGCTGTTGCGTGGTTTCAAACAATTCTATGGCGACCCTAAAGATTACGTGATACTGGCGCTGCTGCCTTCATACCTCGAGCGTAAGAATGCTTCGCTGGTGCACATGGCTAAGGTGCTGATGGAGGAGAGTGGGCATCCCGATTGTGGTTTTTACCTGGACGAGTGGGATAAACTGGCCAGTGTATTGGCCAGACTTGAAGCAGGCGGACAAAAAACGCTGCTGCTGGGAGTGACTTTTGCTTTGCTTGATTTTGCTGAAGCTCACCCAATGCAATTGCAGCATACTGTTGTAATGGAAACGGGTGGAATGAAGGGTAGGCGAGAAGAATGGACCCGCCGCCAGGTGCACGAGTTTCTGATGGACAAATGGCAACTCGCAAATGTTCACTCTGAATATGGAATGACCGAATTGTTATCCCAGGCCTATTCATTAGGTGGCGGGATGTTCAACGCGTCTGATACAATGAAAGTCCTGATAAGAGACATCAATGATCCGCTTGAAGTAAAGAAAACAGGCTCCGGCTGCCTGAACATCATCGATCTTGCCAACATCAACTCCTGCTCGTTCATTGCTGCCGAAGACATTGGTAATATGCACGCTGACGGGCGTTTCGAGGTATTGGGCAGGCTCGACCATGCAGCGCTAAGAGGCTGCAGTCTGATGGTTGTCTTATAGTAATTGAAAATATCTTTGCGAAGAGCTTGTTTGTAAGAAAACTGCTTTTATCTTTGCAGCCCAAAGTTCTTAAAACGGTGATGCCCAGGTGGCGAAATTGGTAGACGCACTGTGTTCAGGTCGCAGCGCCCGCAAGGGTGTGATGGTTCGAATCCATTCCTGGGCACCAATGAACTTTAAAAGCCCCGCATTTATGCGGGGCTTTTTTTTACCTATCTATGTCTATGCTGCTCGTCAATATCTCGCTCTTCAAATACTGTTGGTAGTCGGTGGCCATCTGGTTGAAGAATAGCTCCAGCGTACTGTTCACGTGTTCTACGCTATTTGTACAGTCTTTGCAACTATACAGCTCATCCACTTGTCCTGTGGGTGGCGCGCAGACTTCCAGCTCTTTCTGCAACATGTTTGTTTGGGCTACCGATAAGGTGTCGCCTGTCTGGCTGTCGCGATTCACATACTTCAGGTCATTCATCAGTATGCGTGTTTTGCCGTCTTTTGCCTGTATGGTTAGTTTACCTGTCAGGTTAAGGTCTTCAACGCACTCGTTATTGCCCGGCTGGTAGGGTATCGCTATGTCTATCGTTACGCTGTTGGTTACCGGGTCTTTCTGTACATCCTTGTTCTTTTTCCTTGCAAAATCGGAGGCCATAAAGTAAATATCTATCGCCGTTCTGTCGTGTACCGAATATACCCTGCTGTACTGTTGGTCCTTTGACTTATCCTGTGCAAACACTACCGCAGGGCACATTAACAATCCTAATATCAATCCTTTCCAGTTCATACCACTCATCTTACTCGTCAACCTATAGTTAATCAATTCTGTGCCAGTGCCTGTTGTAGCTGCGTTAAAGCCGGTGCATAAACAAAACAGCCGGGCAGTAAGCCCGGCTGTTTTGTTTATTGTGGATGGCTTATTTCTTTGTCAACCTGATCTCCATGCTTTTATACTCTCTGCCGCCTTTGGTATCGTACATCTCCATTAGCTGGTGTTTGTCATCTATGGTCTTTAACACCTGGCGCATGGCTACGTCTTTGCCGCTTACAGGGTCTACGCCTGTGCCGCTCATGTTCAGTGTTTTCGTGGCCTCGTCATAAGTGCCTTCCATATGCATCAGGCCTGTGCCCATGTTGTCTATCCAGGTATTGATAAACTTCTTCTTGGCATTGTCGTAGGCCATGGTGCCCTTGCCTTCAAACGGGCCGCCCATCATAGTGCCTTTGTAGATGCTTTCCTGGTACCTGCCGCCAAGTATGGTCTTGTTTTCAACTGTTGCTTTACTGCCGCTGTCTGGTGGTGCATCCGGTCCCATCCAGAAGGTGAAGTCAGCATCCCATTTCCCGTTGGTTGATTCCATCCATTTGTGCATGGGACCGGGAGTCATGTAGTCTTGCCATGCCTTTGCCATCGTAGCGGAATCTGCTGGCGGTTCAGGAGTTGTTTCAGCGGGAGTTGCTGTGGTGGCTACAACAGTGTCTGTGGTGCCTGTGCTTTCTTCCTTTGTTGCGTTGTCGCAAGCTGCGAAAGTGAGCAGACATAACGCTGCAAGTGTGATGCTGAGTTGTTTCATGTTTAATGAATGTTTTTGCTAATGTATCAAAACAAGCTCAACAATGCAGTGCCGAAACAAAGAAATATTGTTACTGATAACCTATAGTGCTGATGATCAATAAGGTTAGCAGCTATTTTAAATGACAATTCGCCAACCCGCCGCTGTTATGCTCGGCGCATTTGCTTTCGGCATCGCTATCCTTTGTGGCTTTGATGTCGTAATGCTCCAGAGCGTTCTTTGATGTGTCGAGGCACTCGCAGCGGTAAGATTTGTTGCAAGAGGTAATAGACAAACTCAGTATCGCAGCTGCAAAAACTATTATCCGGATCATAAGGGAAGGTTTTTGATTCATACACTCAACTCATCAAAACTATTCCAAAACACAGTGTCATGAGTGCATGTTGCAGAAAGTTCATTCTAAAATGACAATTAGGTGGCATTGACGACGGTGTTGCCGCTCCACAATACATTCACTAGTTTCGCGCGTGTTTCGTTTTATAATCGCGGTTCTCTTCTTTCTGCTTAGTCTTTTAGTGCTGTTTTCAGCGCCGGCTATTTGGCTGTGGTATGTGGCCATTGTGGTCACTGAGTTTCCATGGGTGTTTGTGCTGCTGGGATTGATCACAACAGCCTGGGCTTTCCGGACGAGGCGGCTAAAGGTGGTGGGCACAACACTGGCGCTGGCAGCAACCTTTATTTTTTCGCTGCCTATTATCCAGGCCTTGCAGATTTCTGGCAGACTTGACAAAGACCTGAATAAAGCTTTCAATACAACGGCAGGCGATCGCAAACCATTTTCGCCGCTGAAAATGATAACAGGTATTGGTGCAAGCAAGGTGCCTTGCAAGAGCTACACTTTCGATCCACAACACAATCTCGCACTCGACTACTATCCATCTGCTATGCAAGGAAACCGTCCGTGTATAGTGGTAGTACACGGTGGATCATGGAAGGGTGGCGATAGTAAACAGCTGCCTGAACTAAACAGCGAGCTTGCAAAACAAGGCTATAATGTTGCAGCCATCAACTATCGCAAAGCACCCCAATGTCATAGTCCCGGACCGCTGGAAGATACACGTGCTGCTATAACGTACCTACGAACTAATGCTGTCGCACTTCATATAGACACTTCGAAATTTGTGATGCTTGGCCGCTCGGCCGGTGGACAAATTGCATTGCTGGCTGCGTACACATTTAAGAACATGGGCATCAAAGGTGCCATCAGCTACTACGGTCCTGCCGATATGATATGGGGGTATCAAAATCCTGCTATCATTTACAATTCTTGCGAGGTGTTGGAAGATTATATCGGCGATACCTACGAGAAACTTCCAAGCGAGTACCGCGCCAGTTCGCCTTTTGAAGCAGTAGATTCTTCAACAGTACCAACACTGCTGATACACGGCAAAAATGATGTGTTGGTAGCTTACGGTCATAGCACGCGGCTGGTGGAGCGACTAGATAAATACGGTGTGCCCAACTACCTGCTGACGTTGCCATGGGCCACGCACGGCTGTGATTATACCCTTAACGGTCCAAGCGGGCAGCTGGCTACATATTCCGTGGAAAGGTTTTTGGCAACACTTCTGTTTTGATAACTTTATTATGCATGAAGAAGGCCCTTTCACTCCTGGTTTTGTCGATATGTTTGACTAGCACAATCGCTGTTGCGCAAACATCAAACTTGCTTGCGTCTTACGAGTCGCATTTGAGTCGTCTTAATAAATGGGAGCAAGAGTACGCTAATGACTTTAGGTACGATTCGTTGGAGGCGATCAATAAGTCGTTAATTCGTTTACTAATCCAAAACCCCGGGTTGTTAAATGCAGATTTTTCAAAGCTTAATGGAAAAGGTAGCGTTGTATCTACCTCTGAGGATAAAAGGGTTCGTATTTATTCTTGGGACGATGGAACGGGCGGCACAATGCGCTCTGCAAATTCTGTAATTCACTACAAGGTGGGTTCTCAGATAAAATCAGAGGAGCTTCTGAAAGACGAGGACACTATGGAATATCGGATGGTTCCCTTTTATCGCGACCTTCATAGTGTTGCAACGCCCACCGACAGTTTCTATGTTGTTGTAACTCATTTGATAGGTTCTTCAGGGGTTGGATCGTACGAAATTCAAGCCTTTAAAATTGTGAGTGACACACTGGATTGGAATGTCAAGGCGTTTGAAACAAAAAGCAAAATTCTTTCGTCAATATCTTACGAATATGACGTTACTTGGGGAGGTCCGAATCGAACTGCAGACCCTCCGGTAATTAAAATAGACTGGCCTAAAAAGACATTCCGGATTCCACTTATTGACGAAAAGAATCGTATTACTGGAAGGCATTTAGTTTACGCCTTTAACGGGCAACGTTTCAAATACCAGCGAGTGGAGTAGAGCTTTTCTCAAACTTCACCAGCTCCGCATTGTAATCGATCACCACCTTCACATATTTCAATGCCGAGCCACCGATAGCGCCTTTTACCACGCGGTCCATGCTTTGTATCATGCCTTGCGACCAGTTCTCGTCCGGGCGTTTGGCAAACAGTACGGGGCCTACTTCCTGTCCGCCAATGGTTATTTTTGGTACTTCGATAACATCTTGCTTGAAGTCGGCGCCGGGATAATATTTCCAATCAGGGTGCAGCGCCCGCCACCTGTCGAATACCGAGGCCGCTATGAAAGAGCCACCTTTTGTTTTTTCTGAAGTTGTGAAGAACTTCTTGCCTTTCTCTGACATAACCATGGTGGCACCTGTATCAAACAACATAGGTATGGTCTCTCCATCTACTACTATGAACATGCTCGGGTGACCGTATATCTTTTCGCCAAGAGCATTCTTCTTAAATCCTAAAGGTTGAACATTGCTGTCGTTAGCTGACAGTGGAGTGTTTACCCATATCTGCTGGTTGGGGTAGTCTATGGTCCACGACTTATCCATGAAAAAGTTCTGTCCCAGGAAGAGGTCGAACTTCATGGCTTCGGTAATGAATTTCATTTCACCGTCCATAGGGGGGATGAGAAATAGGGGATCAGTCACTCTTGAGAAGAACCTTCTAAAGATATTATAACGCGTAGGCATAGGCGAGGGGAATTGCTCGCTGGCTGCAATGTCTTTCGCCAGCAGGTACCGCATCGGCATGATACCGCTTAGCAAGCCCAGTTTGGTCTTATCTCCCAATTTCAGCTTGTCCAGCGATTTAGGATTGACCATACACAATCCACCTCCCGAATCGCCATATGCCAGGGCAGTATCGCCGGTTGCTGTAGGGATTTTGATATAAAACCGTTCGCCTTCGATGAACTGCGATGGTACCAGTACAGGTTTGCCGGCATCCCATTTCGACACATAGTCGTTGCGTTCTTCGGCAACATCGCCATCCAGCTTCCGGGTTATCAGGAAACTACCACCCGCCATCAGCAGAAAACAAACGATAGTTATCAGCAGGTATTTGAAAAACTTTTTCATGAAAATGAATTGTAATATAAATATAGGCGATTATCTTGCTAGGTGCGAGTTTCAAAACTCTGTACGCGAAAAATGTATAATTTATTGTATATTTGTAGTTGTAGTGAACGAGTAATTAAAGACTGCAAAGATACCGATGTTTGGAATAGACGAGCATACTTGGGAAACCATTGTTCGACCAGCACTTGTCTTGATCACACTTTTTGTGATAATCCGTGTTTACAAGGCGCGCACTGAAAAAGGCAACAAAACCGACCACAATCCGTAAATCTTCCCCAAATCGACAACAAACGGCAACAAATTGGCAAAAGAAGATGCCAGTTTTGAAAAACCTCCCCAAATCGACAACAATCGGCAACAAATTTCACTATGATAAAACAAATACCTGTAATATGAGCCCTGAATAATCAACCTTTTGTGGATAACCTCGTCCCCAGCTCCCGTGCCTTTTTCGTTACTTTTGTAGGCACCCCTTATGGGTGGTTTAACAGGCAAACAGAGGTCCCAGGCGATGAAGTTTTCTCACTTACACAATCACACACAATTTTCCCTGCTCGACGGGGCATCCAGTATTTCACGGCTTTTCGACAAGGCCATGAAAGACGAGATGCCGGCCATGGCCATCACCGACCATGGTAACATGTTCGGCGCATTTGAGTTTGTGGCAGAGGCATGGAAGAACAAAAAAGTAGTAGGCAAAACCGAGGACGGTAAAGACATTACCGAGCCCGTGGTGAAGCCTGTTGTGGGGTGTGAGTTTTACGTTGTAGAGAACCGCCACAAAAGGCAGTTCAGCCGCGATGAGAAGGACCAGCGTTTTCACCAGCTGCTGCTGGCCAAGAACGAAGTGGGGTACCGCAACCTGGTAAAGCTTTGTTCGCTGGGTTTTATGGAGGGGCTGTATGGTAAATACCCCCGTATCGACAAAGAGCTGATACTGCAATACCACGAGGGCCTGATCGCTACTACCTGTTGCCTTGGTGCCTCGGTGCCGCGCACCATCCTGAAGAAAGGAGAAGATGAAGGGGAGCGCGAGTTCAAATGGTGGCTCGACCTGTTTGGCGATGACTACTACGTAGAGTTCCAGCGCCACGACATACCCGAGCAGATAAAGGTGAACGAAGTGCTGGTGAAGTTTGCGCGCAAGTACAATGTACCCATTATCGCGTCGAATGACTCGCACTACGTAGACCAGGCCGATTACAACGCCCACGATATCCTGCTTTGTATCAACACCGGCGAGAAGCAAAGCACGCCGACGATGAAGGACTTCAGCGACGATGACGTGATGGCGAAAGACAAACGCTTTGCCTTCTACAACGACCAGTTCTATTTCAAGAATACGGCTGAAATGTCGAAGCTGTTCGCCGACCTGCCGGAAGCTATCGACAACACCAACCTGATAGTAGACAAGGTAAAACCCCTGAAGCTGGAGCGCGACATCCTGTTGCCTCACTTCAAGGTGCCGCCGGAGTTTCACGACGACCAGGATGCCTTTCTCGAGCACCTGACATGGACCGGTGCAAAAGAACGCTACAAGGAAATAACACCCGATATAGAAGAGCGCCTGAATTTTGAGCTCTTCACCATCAAGACCATGGGTTTCGCGGGTTACTTCCTTATTGTATCCGACTTCATCAAAGCAGGTCGCGACCTGGGTGTGTTTATTGGTCCCGGTCGTGGTTCTGCCGCCGGTAGCGCCGTTGCCTATTGCACAGGCATTACCAACATCGACCCCATTAAGTATAACCTCCTGTTCGAGCGTTTCCTTAACCCGGAACGTAAGAGCATGCCCGATATCGATACCGACTTTGATGACGTCGGTCGCCAGAAGGTGATCGACTATGTGGTAGACAAATATGGTAAAACACAGGTGGCACACATCGTTACCTATGGTACCATGGCTGCCAAGAGCAGTATCAAAGACGTGGCCCGAGTAATGGACCTGCCGCTGCCTGATGCTAACGGCCTGGCCAAGCTGGTGCCAGAGCGTCCCGGTATATCACTGAAACGCCTGCTGCATGCCCCCATGAAAGGGGAGAAGAGCCTTGAAGAAAAAGAAGGTATCGGAGGCGAGGAGGTTGACAACGTAAACAAGCTGCGCGAGATCTACGCCAGCGATAATATGCACGGACAGGTGCTCCGTTCAGCTGAAAAGCTCGAGGGCTCTGTTCGTAACACCGGTATCCACGCAGCGGGTATCATCATCGCTCCCAAAGATCTGAGTGAAATGATCCCTGTGTGTGCGGTGAAGGATGTGAACCTCCTCATCACACAGTTTGAAGGTAACATCATCGAGAACGCCGGCGTTATCAAGATGGACTTTTTGGGTCTGAAGACCCTGACCATCATCAAAGATGCGCTGGCACTTATCAAGCGTAACTACAATGTCGACATCGACATTGACTACATACCGCTCGATGACGAAAAGACGTACGAGCTGTACCAACGCGGTGAGACCAACGGTACCTTCCAGTTTGAAAGTGCGGGTATGCAGAAATACCTGCGCGAGCTGAAGCCGGATAAATTCGACGATCTGATCGCGATGAACGCCCTGTACCGTCCGGGCCCGCTGGAGTATATCCCTAACTTCATCAAGCGTAAGCACGGTGAAGAAGAGATCGTGTACGATCTGCCGGAAATGGAAGAATACCTTGCTGATACCTACGGTATCACGGTATACCAGGAGCAGGTGATGTTGCTGTCGCAAAAGCTGGGTGGCTTCAGTAAAGGTGATGCCGACGTACTGCGTAAGGCGATGGGTAAAAAGCAGAAGGCGGTACTGGATAAAATGAAAGGCCAGTTTGTGGAAGGCGCCAAAGCAAAAGGTCACCCTGAAGACAAACTAAACAAGGTATGGACCGACTGGGAAGCATTCGCCCAGTACGCGTTCAACAAATCGCACTCTACCTGTTATGCGTTTGTGGCGTACCAGACAGCTTACCTGAAGGCACACTACCCTTCAGAATACATGGCGGCGGTACTGAACAACCAGGGCAACATTGATAAGATCAAGTTCTACATGGAGGAGTGCCAGCGCATGGGGCTCTCTGTATTAGGGCCTGATGTGAATGAGAGCTTGAAAGGCTTCTCGGTAAATAAAGAAGGTGTAGTACGTTTCGGTATGAATGCCATTAAGGGTGTTGGTGAGGCTGCGGTAGAAGACCTGATAGCAGAACGTGAAGCTAACGGACCGTTCTCTTCAGTGTTCGATTTTGTTTCCCGCATCAACCAGCGCACCGTCAACAAAAAGACAATTGAAGGATTAATATATGCGGGTGGCTTGGATTGTTTTACCGACCTGCACCGCGCGCAGTATTTCTATGCGCCGCCTACGGATCCGGTAACGGGTCTGGAGCGCCTGGCGCGTTTTGGCAACCAGGTACAGGCCAACACTTCAATGGCTTCAAACAGCCTGTTTGGCGAAAGCACTATGGCTGACGTGAAGCCGCCTACTATACCGGACTGTCCCACATGGACGCTGCCTGAGCTGCTGGATCGTGAAAAAGATGTGATCGGTATCTACCTGAGTGCGCACCCGCTGGATGGTTTCAAGTTCGAAATGCAGTATTATGGCTTTACTCCGATCAGCGAGTTGGAGAACAGCAAAGGACGAACCATACGCGTAGCAGGCTTTGTGACTGATGCTGCGCACATGACCACCAAGAAGGGTAGTAAGTTTGGTAAGATGGTGATCAACGACTACAGTGGCCACCAGGAGATCGTATTCTGGGAGAAGAACTACCTGCAATACAACAACTATCTTGATAATGGACAAACGCTATTGATACAGGGGGTGTACCAGGAGCATAGATTCCGGCCGGGCGTGATGGAGTTCGATATACAAAGCATCATGCTGCTGGATGAAGTGAAAAAGAAGCTGACAAAGAAGCTGAACCTTTGGATGCCGTTGGCTAAGATCAACCAGGAACTGGTTATGTTCTTAAGTGACAACCTGAAGCAAAATCCCGGTAACACCGATGTGGTCGTGCAAATAGTGGATGAAGAAGATAATATGACCACAAAAATGAAAACGGCCGGTCAGCGACTGGCGATCAACGACGAACTGATCAACTTCCTGCAGGAGAATGATTATATCAGGCTCTCGCTGGAGCTTTCATAAGAACATCATAAATCACACATCATATGGCAAACACATTCAACGACACAAATTTTCAAACCGAAGTACTCCAATCCGATAAGCTGACCATGGTTGATTTCTGGGCTCCATGGTGCGGACCTTGCATTGCGCTGGGTAAAACCATCGATATCCTGGCTACCGATTATGCAGATAAGATAAATGTGGGTAAGCTTAATACAGACGAAAACCCACAGGTTTCACTGGAGTATGGGGTGATGAACCTTCCTTGTGTATTGTTCTTCAAAAACGGCCAGGTGGTAGATAAGCATATCGGCCTGGCTGCCCGTAATGTATTCGAAAAGAAGATACAACAGCATATGTAATTGGCTTATAGCGATATTTTCGTTGGCTATTATTTGATGTCAATATCTCATAGTACCTTTGGCCTAGTTTTTTAACCTACAATAAAAATTCAAATAAGATGGCAGCAGTATTCACTGACGCAAACTTTGATCAGGAAGTAATAAAAGCAGAAAAGCTTACCGTTGTTGACTTTTGGGCTCCATGGTGCGGTCCTTGCCTGGCGCTGGGTCCAACCATCGATGCACTTGCTAAAGAGTATGATGGCAAAGTAAATGTTGGTAAAGTAAACGTGGATGAGAACCCACAACTGTCTATCAACTATGGTATCACCAGCATACCGGCAGTATTGTTCATCAAAGGCGGCCAGGTTGTTGACAAACAAGTAGGCGCTGCTCCCAAAGGTGTTTTCGATAAGAAGATACAACAGCACCTGTAATAAAGGATTACATATATGGATCGGGTCTCCTGCATAAGGAGGCCCGATTTTTTTTACAATTCATTGCAAGTTCTCAGATTATTATAGGCTATATTGTTGTTACAATGAAAGGACTCACGGCGATCACCGACCCGGTCTACACAAAACCGGAGCACGAAACTGCATTTGCAAGGCTCTCTAAAAAGTTTATCCGCGACGAGCGCGACTTGCCCTTTATGAAGTTGACGCTTCAGATCACTTTTACATTGATACCGCTGGCTGTTTTGGTATACCTGCTGCCGGTGGGTGGTGTGGCTTGGTGGGCTGCTGTCGTAGCTTTCCAGTTTTTGAACAACGTCACTTTTAAAGGGCCGTTTGGTTTGATGCTTCATTGCACCAGCCACCGGGCTTTTTTTAAGAAGGAGTATGATTTTATGAATCATTACCTGCCATGGGTCATTGCTCCATTATTCGGCCACTCGCCAGAAACCTACTACGCACACCACATAGGCATGCATCACGCTGAGAATAACCTGGAAGATGACGAAAGCAGCACCATGCCTTATCGCCGCGACTCGCTGCGTGGCTTTGTGCATTACTTCGGCGTGTTTCTATTTTCGGGTATATACCACCTGGCTAATTATTTCTTCCGTAAAAAACGCAAACGCCTGTTGTACAGATCGGTGAGGGGAGAGCTGCTGTTCATTGCTTTCTGCATCGCGATGAGTTTTGTGAATTGGCAGGCTACACTGGTTGTCTTTATTATACCGTTCGTATTATTCAGACTAGTGGCAATGCTGGGTAACTGGGCGCAACACGCGTTCATCGATCCGCTGGATCCGGGTAATGATTATAAGAACAGCATCACGTGCATCAATACTAAGTACAATCATAAATGTTGGAACGATGGGTATCATATCAGCCATCATGAAAAACAATCTATGCACTGGACAGAGCACCCAACTTATTTCAGCCAGACACTGGACAAGTATATTCAGAATGACGCCATAGTATTCGATGGTATTCATTTCCTGCATGTGTTTGCTTACCTGATGCGGAAGCGCTATGATCTTTTGGCGAGGCATTTTGTCAACATTGGTGACAGGTTTACTACCGATGAAGAAGTAATAGATTTTCTTAAGTCACGTACTCATAAAATTCCTTTTGCTGCATTAGCGCAGCCGCAATATGCTAAGGCGGTAAAGACCGCTCAACAACGAGCTTAGATAAAAACGGCGCAACAAAAGTTGCGCCGTCGTTTCAATCAGGGGTAAAAAAACTATCGTTTAGTTTAGTGTTGTTTCTTTTTCGGTTTTGATGGTCATTTCGATATCTCCGTTAGAAGTATCGTCATTAACATCAAGCACTAAGTTCTTTCTGCGCTCCATGCTAACCGTAATAGTGCCGGGGGCAAATTTTTCCAGGTCAGAAGGGGAGATGGTTACTTGTCCGCTGGTTACAGTCTTTTCTATATTGGGGTCAATTGAAGCCGATGAAGGTGTGCCTGTGATCTTTACCGTCAATGTTTCACCGCTGGCCAGGCCGTCGCCAGCCCAATTAAAAGTAAATCCTGACGATTTTGATACTGCCGTTGGAAAGCTTGAAGGGAACGCAATCTCCCCGATATCTCTTTTAGCAACCGAGTTAACCAGCTTTTTGCCTGAATTCTTCGTCAACTCAAAGTTTACATCAACCAAACCGTCAAACGTCCACGAATAAACGCCCGGTACGAGCTGTAATGCACTGGGGCTTTTGCTGTTTGCGGTCACCCCGGCGCCGTTATTCAGGTCTACCTTAGATCCGCTGGCATCGCGTACGCGGAATTGCGCCGAAGCCGATGTTTTATTAGTGTTCTTATTATAGTCTACTATGTATTGCTGGTGGTATGGAACCGTGTCTTTCAGATCATCGGAGGCAACTTTTTTACATGCCTGCACCGAAAGCAGGAGGGCAAAACCAAGTGCCGCCGTCAATGCCTGGCTGGTTCTTTTGATCATTGGGTCGCTTTTCTCCAATAGGGCAAATTCTTTGCCAATTTTTATATTTAATAAAAAACTGGCCGGAGGTATACCATTATTTCCAATAATTATTATTTTTAAGCACCCATAAGTATTTATATGAGGCTATACGTCATAATCCCGGCTTGTTTGTTGCTGCTCTCTGTGTCATCGTGCAAAAGAGATTTCGATTGCCATTGTGTTTCGAGGGGTACACGTTCTGAGTATGTGGAGAAAGTCCACGCAGAGAACAAGGATGAAGCAACGAAAAAATGTGCCGCCTATATGGGTAACATTAATGAGGTGACTCTGCCTGGCGTTGATTGTGATCTCGCAGAAGACGAATAATCCTCTCCGTCTCTTTTATGATCCTCCGTGCTATTATTATAATAATGTCGCTGCTGCATGCAGCTTATATGGTTTTTGATGGTATGCGTGCATTTATTGTAGGCGACTATGTAAGACCTTCAAGCGGTAAATATGCAGGACAACTTGGTCCTTGGGCAAACATTGTGGAGCGCATCGGTCTGGATCCGATGTCGCCTGTAATGAAAAGCATTTTTGTAATATTAGGTTTATATGGCCTTTTCGCAGCAGGCGCTTTTGCTTTTAACCGAAATAATGGCTGGACACTGATTGTAATCTTTTGCGTTGCAACTTTGTGGAACCTGATGTTCGGAACCATGAGCAGCATTCTCGTATTATTATTGTTGTTCATCTACAAGATGAAATAAGTTTTTCCACTCATTTAGTTTTTTTGCAATCCACCCATCTTTGGCCTTGAAATTGCTGTCTTATTTAACGCATAGATAATAATAATATCCCGGGCGCTAGTCCGTATTAAGTTTATTCACATTATCTTTGCGGCGCTCTTAGCGTGCTCCCGGTTGGGAGAATTTTTTACAACGAGAGAGAATTATTACTTCCATTACGCCCAGTACAAACTTTTTTGAAAAAGCTGTGTAAACGGCTAGGTGAAACTTTGTGCTTATTGAAAAAAATTGTAACAAATAAACCATCAATACGTCCCCTTATGTACCGTAAATTTTACTTATTGATCGCGCTATGCCATCTCTCAATTGGTGTGTTTGCGCAAAACCTGACAACAGGCACCATTACGGGCACCAGCTTTTGCCCCGGTGCTTCGGTAAGTGTACCATTTACTATGACTGGTAATGCCAATGCCGGCAATGTGTACACCGCAGAACTTTCTGATGCTTCAGGCAGCTTTGGTTCTCCGGTATCCATTGGTGCGTTGAGCAGCACTGCACTTACTGGTTCTGTTGCAGCTACGATCCCTGCTGGTGCTGCTGCCGGCACAGGTTATCGTATCCGTGTTACCAGCACAAACGATCCTGAAGTTGGTACTGACAATGGTACTAACCTGGCCATCGTTGCCCAGGTTATACCTACTATTAGTATCAACGCCAATCCAAGCAGCACAACGTGCGCGGGAACTGCTGTTACTTATGGCACTAGTATCACCAATGGTGGCAGCACTCCTGGTTACTATTGGCAAAAAAATGGTGTCTATGTATCGAGCGCCGCAAGCTATACTAACAACACTCCGGCAAATAACGATGACGTATTTTGTATACTATTTTCATCGGCTCAATGCCCAAGTGCTGCACAGGTAAACTCAAATCATATTATCCAAACAGTAAACCCTAACCTGACTCCATCGGTATCTATCGTTAGCAACGCGGTATCGAACGGTGCCTGCGTCGGCGCTACGGTAATGTTTACTGCCACTCCTGTTAACGGTGGTACAACACCATCTTATCAATGGAAAAAGAATGGCTTGAATGTTGGTACCAACAGCGCTACTTACAGCGACAATACTTTGGCTCAAGGCGACCTGATATCGGTGGTGATGACAAGCAACTATACCTGCTTGGCAACGACGACAGCTACGAGCAATACCATAACCATGAATATCGGTTCTCCTGCAACACCTTCCGTTTCTATATCGTCGGTTCCGGGCACTACGATATGTAATGGAGTAGCAGTTGTGTTTAACCCAGTACCTGTTAATGGCGGAATTGCCCCGACCTATGTTTGGAAGCTCAATGGTAGCACTGTAAGCACCGCGATGAACTATTCAAATGCAGGCACATTTGTAACTGGCGATGTAGTATCAGTAACGATGACCAGCAATGCACCTTGTCCTGCTGTACCTACTGCGAGCAATACTGTTACTATGACTGTTGTAATGCCGACAGTCCCTACTGCTTCAATAGCAGTGAATCCAGGCAACAACATATGCTCAGGTACTTCTGTGACCTTTACAGCTACTGCCGGTAATTTCGGTACAGCAGCAAAATATCAATGGAAGAAGAATGGTACCAATGTGGGTACTAACAGTGCAACATATACTTCATCTACCCTGGCCAACTTTGATGTAATTACCTGTGTGGTAACCAGCACGGCTCCTTGCCCTGTTAGCACTACCAGCAACGCAATTACAATGAATGTTACACCAACGCTGAGCCCAAGTGCGAATATCGTATCAAACGTAGGACCTTCAAGCTGCGCAGGTGCTGTAGTAACATTTACAGCTACCCCGCTTAATGCAGGTAACAGCCCTTCTTATCAATGGAAAATAAATGGTGTAAATGCCGGTACCAATAGTCCATTCCTGACAGATAATGGTACTTTGGCTACAGGTACACACAACGTCGTTTGTGAGATAACCGGCACTAATGCCTGTCCGGCATCAACTACTGGCTCTGGTTCCTTGAGCTTTGTAGTTAATCCGATCCTTATTCCGAGTGTTTCTATCGCTTCTCCGAATGCCGTTAACGGCAATATTTGCGGTAATGCCTCAGTTACTTTTACTGCCACACCAACAAATGGTGGCGCTTCTCCAATATACCAGTGGAAGAAAAACGGCTCAAACATCGCAACCGGTGTTACTTATAACGCCGCTACCGGTCTTGTTGCCGGCGATGTGATCACCTGCCAAGTAACCAGCAATGCTACCTGCGTAAGTCCGGCAACTGCAACCAGCAATTCGGTGACTATTGCACACTATCCAATAACCAGTGCTTCTGTTTCTATTACCTCGCCTTATGGCGCGGTAGCTTGTCAAACTTTGCCTGTTGACTTTACAGCTGCGCCTTCTAATCCCGGTGCTAGTCCTGTGTATCAGTGGAAAAAGAATGGTACGAACGTAGGTGGAAACACGCCGACGTATACTTCTGTGATAGCTAGCGGCGACGAGATCGTTTGTGAAATGCGTAGCAGCACCATCTGTGCTAGCCCTGTGCCCGCAGTGAGCAATAAGCTTACAATGAGCGTTTCTAACATTGTACCTGCGACAGTAAATTTATATGTAACCAACGACTCGGTAGCTTGCCAGGGCGAACCATTCCTGTTCACCAGCTATTTTACAAACGGTGGTAACGCTCCTGGGTTCAGGTGGTTTAAGAACGGTATCGCGATACCAGGTGCTACACAGTCTACATATACCAGCAACTCATTGGTAAATAATGATGCTATTACATGTGAGATGGCGAGCAACGCAGTATGTGTGTTCCCGGTACTGTCAACGCCAATAACTGTTGAAGTTCTTGCAACGGACACTGCGAAAGTGAGCATCGTAGGTAATAAGAGCATCGCTGGCTATACGTTTTATGCTACGCTGGTTAACGGTGGTACCAAACCAACCTTCCAATGGAGGAAGAACAATGTAGACATACCCGGTGCTACTGGTGATACATATGCAACTACCAGCCTGAACGCTAACGATAAAATATCGGTTTATGCAGGTACCAGCCAGCAGTGCGCATATCCTTTGTTCGTACTCAGCAACTCTATATTGGCTAGTGAGGTAACGAGTGTGAAATCTGTAGCTGCTAATACGACAAGCATACAGTTGTTCCCTAACCCGAACGAAGGTAAGTTTGAGATCAAGGCTTCAGTAAAAGCGACTAGCGGCGATGCAGGTATCGAAGTATTGAACGCTGTAGGTCAGGTTGTATTCCGCAACACTGTGCCAGTGCAAGGTTCTGATTTCAACACGAACATCGATCTGGGTGCGAATGCTGCAGCAGGTATGTATATGGTAAGGTTGAATATCGACGGACAAGTGTCGACACTGAGGTTCGTAGTTAAATAATAGACTAATTATTAATGGTTTGAAAAGCCCCGCAATAGCGGGGCTTTTTATGCTATCTGCTATCTTCCAAAGGCGATATTATGGTTAAAAAGTTGTATATTTGTAATGTTTGATTGGTTGTTTTCTACTCTGACTGTATAGCTTTCTGAACCAGCTACTGTAAACCATCTTTTGCACATGAAAACCATTAAAAAAACAGCAACAATCTGTAACAATTTGGCTTGTAAAAGCACTCGCGCCCGCTTTCTGGGGAAGAAAGGGGCGGGTTTGTAAAAACTGAACATAAGACCAGGCAATGGATCGGTACAGATGTTGTTCTTGTGAAAACGACAACAGACTGTAACAAATTCAGGCAAAAAACCAGTAGCAGCTTGTGTTCTGCGATATGATTTAAATCTATAAACTATGAATGGTGAAACAAAACACCAACAGCCTAAGCTACCAAAGCCTGGCCTTCGAGACTGGCGTAATGGGTGGCTATGTCGGCAAAGATTGCTTCCAGTTCCTGCAGGTTGTCGGTAGTCACCAGCCTGGTGCGGAAATCTTTTATGTGTGGCAATCCTTTCAGGTAGTTGGCGTAGTGACGGCGCATTTCGAGTATGCCCAGTTTTTCACCTTTCCATTGTACAGAACCCAGCAGGTGTTTACGGCAGGCATCCAGGCGCTCCTCAAGGGTAGGAGGGGCCAGGGTTTCACCGGTTGCCAGGAAATGTTTGATCTCGCGGAATATCCAGGGGTATCCAATGGCAGCACGGCCTATCATGATGCCGTCTACTCCATAGCGGTTCTTATATTCCAGCGCTTTTTGTGGAGTGTCTATGTCACCGTTGCCAAATATGGGTATTTGTATGCGAGGATTCTCTTTTACTTTGGCTATCAGCCTCCAATCGGCTTCACCTTTGTACATCTGGACCCGCGTACGGCCGTGTACTGTAAGAGCCTGTATGCCAACGTCCTGCAGGCGCTCCGCTACTTCCTCAATGTTCTTCGAGCTGTCGTCCCAGCCCAGGCGGGTTTTAACTGTAACAGGCAGTTTGGTAGAACGCACCACCGCGGTGGTCAGGCGTACCATCAGGTCTATGTCTTTCAGCACACCGGCACCGGCACCCTTGCATACAACCTTTTTTACCGGGCAACCGAAATTGATATCGAGCAGGTCGGGGTTGGTTGTGTCTACAATACGTGCAGCCATAGCCATGGCGTCCTCATCGCCCCCGAATATCTGGATACCTATAGGGCGCTCATAGTCAAAGATGTCCAGCTTCTGGCGGCTTTTTATGGCATCACGTATCAGGCCTTCCGAAGAAATGAACTCAGTATACATAAGGTCGGCTCCATGCTGTTTGCATACAGCCCGGAAAGGCGGATCGCTCACGTCCTCCATAGGAGCCAGAAGCAAAGGAAATTCGCCCAGTTCTATTTGCCCGATCTTAGCCATTTGAAGCCGCAAAGTTACGTATATGGCGGCTATTTATGACCCTAAAGGCCTATTGTATGAACATTTTAACTAATCACGCGTTAAGAATAAACAACTATATGGTGTTTGGCATAACTTTGGTCGCTGTAATTGATATAACCACAAACATCCGTGGGTAGTAAAAATCTGAACAAAGCCTCGCTGGCGGGTTTAATAATAGCTCTGGGAATTATCTATGGCGATATTGGTACCTCCCCGCTCTACGTTTTCAACGCAATATGTAACGGTAAAGTTATCAGCGACCTGTTGATAATCGGTAGTCTTTCCTGCATCATTTGGACGCTGACTTTGCAAACCACCGTAAAGTACGTTCTGTTGACGCTCAGGGCGGATAACAAAGGGGAAGGTGGCACATTTGCCTTATTTGCTTTAGTTCGACGACATGGGAAATGGACAGTCTTTCCGGCCATGATAGGTGGTGCCACGCTGCTTGCCGACGGTATGATCACTCCGCCCATCTCGGTGACTTCCGCCGTAGAGGGGCTGAAGAACATACCCCTGATGAGCCATATTTCTGATCAGTCCATCGTGACCATTGTGATTACCATTCTGACGGGGGTATTCTTTACACAACAGTTTGGTACCGCCTCTATCGGTAAGGCATTTGGACCTGTTATGTTGCTGTGGTTCACAATGTTGGCTGTTCTAGGTATCGCGCATATCAGTGATGACCTGGCTATTCTGAAAGCCTTTAACCCATATTATGCGTTTAAACTTCTTTCTGAATACCCCAGTGGTTTCTGGATACTAGGTGCCGTATTCCTGTGTACTACAGGTGCCGAAGCGTTGTATTCTGATATGGGGCACTGTGGCAGACAGAATATTAGGATCTCCTGGATATTTGTGAAACTGTGCCTGATATTGAACTACCTGGGCCAGGGGGCATGGTTGTTAGGCCATCAAGGACAAGTTTGGTCATCGGAAGGCGCCAATCCATTTTACAGCCTGATGCCACATTGGTTCCTGCTGGCAGGGATCATTATTGCCACTATCACAGCCATTATCGCCAGCCAGGCTATGATATCGGCATCATTCACGCTCATCAGTGAAGCGGTAAAACTGAACGTATGGCCTAAATTGAAGATCAACTATCCGACAATTGAACGCGGCCAGATATTCATACCGGGTATCAACGTGCTGCTGTTTGCGGGTTGCGTCATCATCGTTTTGACTTTCCAGAAGTCATCACGTATGGAGGCTGCCTACGGTCTGGCAATTACCCTGTGTATGATGATGACCTCGGCCTTGTTCTCGTATTACATGTTCATACGACGGGTGCCTCTTGTGTGGATAGCCGCCTATCTTCTCATATTTCCGACAATCGAAATGTCGTTCCTGATAGCGAACCTGGAAAAATTTCCGCATGGTGGTTATATGGCCTTGATAGCTGCAGGTGCCATTTTCATGGTGATGCTGGTTTGGTTCAAGGCCCGTAAGATCAAGAATCGATACGTAGAGTTTGTGAGGCTGGAAGACTACGTGCCAATCATACAGGAACTGAGTAATGACCGCACCATTCCTAAGTACTCTACCCACTTGGTGTACCTCACCAGCGCAAATAATCCCAAAGAGATAGAGCACAAGATCATTTTCTCGATCCTTTACCGTAAACCCAAGAGAGCTGATATCTACTGGTTTGTGCACGTAGACGTTTTGGATGAGCCGTATACTATGGAGTATGTAGTGCAAACTATCATTCCTAACGAGATCGTCAGGATCGAGTTCCGCCTTGGTTTCCGTGTGGAGCATAGGATACAAATGATGTTCAGGAAAGTGGTGGAAGAGATGGTGCAGAATAAGGAAGTGAACATCGTGAGTCGTTACGAGTCCCTGAGCAAGAACAATGTAATGGGAGACTTCAGGTTCATTATCATGGAGAAATTCCTGTCGCGCGATAATGAGCTTCCATTCTGGGATAAATTGATGATGCGCGGCTATTTTATGCTGAAGAAAATAAGCTTATCTGAGGAACGTGCGTTTGGTCTCGATTCTTCGGATGTCACACTGGAAAAGTACCCCATTATCGTATCTCCAACCTCCGAGATCAATCTAAAACGCCTGGAAGAGGAATAAAAAGAGCAGTCCCGTAGTGACTACGGGACTGTGTATAAATATCGGCTTTTCCGGCCTACGTTATTTTCGGCTTCTATAGCCGTTATAAAATAAACCGTGCCAGCCCCTGGCGGACAACTATTGAAGGGGTCTAAGATGTGGAAGATCAATCGATTGCTCTACAGCATAAGTCCTTAGATCCTTGTATATCTCGAATTGGGTTTTCAATTGTGGATGCTGCAGGCGCGCGATAAGCAGAATATCATACTCCTCCCGTCTGTGACGCTGTGCCCTGTATATCTTTCCATGAGTGATTTTTCGAGCTTTGTATTCGTCGATCACTTCGTCACGTTTATCGTAGGTGTGAATGATCAACGCCTCTATTTTACCTAGGCCTGGATTAGATTGGTCGTAATATCCGTCAACCAGGTATTGAAGGTGATTGCAGATACCTACAGCATCAGGTAAAGACAGCGGTGGCAGTACATCTAATACGGTTTGTTCCATGAGTATAAGTTGATGGTACAAACCTAGTTATACTGCGAGCGCTGAAAAAGCGTATTTAGCCCAAACGTAAAGGGGGTATTTATACCCCCTTTACGTTTGAAGCCGGTTATACTATAGTTTGACAAAATGTATTCTCGGTCCACGGTCCGTCACGACTGTGTATATGTCGTTAGCAAGTTGGCTAATGTCAATGATTTGCTGTTGACGTGCAGGCAATTTAAGAACCGTCTTGCCATGCGTATCTATTATCCGGATATATTCGTCAGCTTGTGCGTCACTTAGTCCGATGGTTAGATTATCATGAGCGGGGTTAGGGTAGCATCTTATGCCATGTTGCTGAGCGATATCGTTTACGTTGTCGGGGAAATTTATCAATAAGGTAAGTGATGCTGAATCTGGACACAGCGACGTTGCGCTGCCGCTTACTTTGATCTTTACTTCGCCCGGCCCGGCCTGCGTCCATTTTACCAGTACGGCTTTTGTGCCCTGACCCGATTGGATAGTTCCTCCTGTGACAGACCACTGATAGATGGCACCTGTCTGTGTTTGTGTTGCATAAGTTGCAGTGTCCTTTTGATAAAGCAGGGTATTGCCGGCTAATGTTGGTGTGCTTATTGGTACCGGTTCGCCGATGGGGGCATTTATAGTTGCAAGGCAGCCATTGTCGTCCATTGCCGTAATTGGGTAAGTTCCCTGTGCAAGATTTTTAAATGTGTCGGTAGACTGGAAACCACCGACAGACCCAAACTTGTATAAATAAGGTTGCATTCCGCCTATCCCCGTTACGATGATAAGGCCATCGGTTTTACCGTTACAAGTAATATCCTTGATAGTAGCGTTTATCGAGAACGAGAAGATGTTGCAAGATCTGAATCTTGCCATAAAAGCGTCGGTGCCACCGCCCTGGGTTGTTTGATGAGCGCCAGTTGTTGCCAGCCCTGTCGGCGAGAATGTGAAACCTGTCAGATAAGCATTGCTTTGTGTGTCAACTGCAATGGATTCTGAAACTTCTATATCTGTTCCACCATAGTAGCTAGCCCATTGGCGTACACCTCCACCGTTGAATTTGACAAGGAATGCGTCGAGGTTACTGCCGTTCAGGTTGGTTTGAAATGCACTGGCTGTTGAAATACCCGTGAGACTGAAGGTGTATCCTGTGGCATATACATTTCCGTTCTGGTCTGTTGTAAGCGCGCTTATCAGGTCGCCATCCAGTCCACCGTAATATGTTGCCCATTGCAAAACGCCGGTGTTATTAAATTTAGCAAGGAATCCATCCTCTCCGCCAACGATGGCGGGAGCAGGTTGATGCGAGGAGGCAGTTGCAATATTGTTTGATGAAAAAGTTGACCCTGCAAAATATACATTACCCGATGCATCAACCGCCAGCTTTTCTCCATCCACACGTTCTTCCCCTTTTGATCCTCCATAATACGTTCCCCATACAAGTGAACCGTTGCTGTTATACTTCTGCAGAAAATAATCAGTAGTATCCCCTCCATATGTAGTTTGGTGAGCTCCGGGGGTAATTAGGTTGCTATTGGTAGGCTGATAGGTCAGGCCGGCCATAAATACGTTTCCTGAAGCATCCGCTGCTACCGCATATCCTTCGTCGATATTGGTAGAACCAGCATAGGTGCCCCATATCGGAAAGCCAGTGAACGAATATTTGATCAGGAATGCATCAGCAATGCCAGCCATTGAGTTTTGATGCGCGTTTGTGATTGGGATACCAGTGTTGGATGCCGAGGATCCGGTGACATAAATAGTAGACACTGGTCCTGCGGAGCTGATGGCAACACTGCTGGAGTATTCAATACCACTTCCACCAATGTAGGTTCCAAACTGGAGTGCGCCGCTGTTGTTGAATTTGGCCAGGAAACCATCGTACGATCCACCCAAAACAGTCTGATCTGCAAACGTTGTTGCAATGCCTGTTGTAGAATTGGTTTGTCCCGCTATGCATACAGCGCCACTTATCGTTGCGGCACCTAACGCCAGATCGCTACCGCTGCCGCCGTAGTATGTTGCCCACTGCCTTACGCCCGACCGATCGAACTTCGTAATAAACGCATCACAATTTCCTGTGATCGCTGATTGGTAAGCGCCAGTGGTAGCAATATTGTTCGGTGAAAAAGTTGTTCCGGTAACATACAGGTCGCCACCATTGATCACAATGTCGTTACCGCGATCATCTCCGCTTCCGCCGTAGTATGTACCCCATGCAATATCTGGTGTTGGATCGATAATGAGCGTTTGGGTTTTGTTGTATGAGGGGATGGAATAGCTGAATGTGTTTGGAGCTATTTGTTTGTATGAAACATCCAACTGCCCACCGGTTTCTTTGAGGAAGCTTGAAGGGATATTCTCAGCCAATATGCCATGTGCTGTTTGGATGACCACTTTCCCTTGTGCAAGCGCTGTGTTTGTTGCACCCGAATATTGTAGTTGTATTACTGATGCATTTGCACCGGGATGTACAATGAAATTGTATTCAACCGCTTTGCTGTCTGCGCCCATTACAAATTCAAGATCGATGCCGGGGTAGAGGTCTTTATATGTGACCTTTTGGAAGTGATGGATATTGGCAAACGAGCCAGTTTCGTTATAGTAATTGATAGTATCGTCAGCTCGTGATTCAGCGATCATCTGCGGGTTGGGATTGGCTCCGGCAAAGTTTACATCTATTCTATGAAAGCGATATGCGCAGGCATCGGTTGGATTTCTGGATAGTTTATGGGCATCAGAAGCGAGTGTCAATCGTGGCTGGCTAGCCGTAGTGACGGTGTATGCATCGTAGCTAAATCCATTAGCACGAAGTTGCACATTGAGCCCGGGAGTGTTTAACAGGTATCTAACCTGAGAATTCGCCAGGCGGTTTTGATCAATGATCTGGCCTTTGTTCTCAATAAATGCAAACTGTAGGCTGTTTTCGGCAGCAGTGTATAGAATCAGGTGGCAAAGGGCTGATAGTAAAATGCAGAACTTTCTCATTAGCCGAAGTTATAATATCGGCTGCTAACAGTCAAGGCAAAAAGAAAGGAGTCTTACGACTCCTTTTCTTTATTGGTTCCAAGATTTCTGTATTGATTTTTGTTTTCCAGCTCGCGAGCTTCTTCACGCTCCTGCTCTTTGTCGTAAGCTTTAATGATATGCTTCACAAGTCGGTGGCGCACTACATCCGATTCATCCAGGTGTATATGTGCTATACCTTCAATGTTCTGCAATATCCTGTTGGCTTTTGCCAGACCTGACTTTTGATTTTTCGGCAGGTCTATCTGCGTCAGGTCACCGGTAATGATGGCCTTCGCAGATGCACCAATACGCGTCAGGAACATTTTCAGCTGCAGGTCGGTAGCATTTTGAGCTTCGTCCAAAATGATGAACGAATTATCCAGTGTACGACCACGCATGTATGCCAGCGGTGCGATCTCAATGATACGGTTAGCCATGTAGTAATTCAGCTTATCCGATGGTATCATATCATCCAGTGCATCGTATAGCGGACGCAGATACGGGTCGATCTTTTCCTTCAGATCGCCAGGCAGGAAACCGAGGCTTTCGCCTGCTTCTACCGCCGGACGCGTCAGAATAATCTTACGTACCGCTTTGTTCTTCAGAGCGCGTACTGCCAACGCCACTGCGGTATAGGTTTTACCTGTACCTGCAGGACCGATTGCGAATATGATATCATTCTTCTCCGATACAGATGCCAGCAATTTCTGATTCTGTGTCTTTGCCCTGATCACTTTTCCGTTAGGGCCAAAAACCAGGATGTCGTTGTTGTTGACGTCATCTTTTATTATCGTTGATTCTCCGGTCTCATCGTCGCCCAGTATCTCTGAAAAGTAATTTTCAGACAGGTGGCCATTACGTTCCAAGTATTTTATTACCTGGCTGATGCGTGTTTGTGCGTTTTCTACTTCATCGGGCTGGCCGGATAGCTTTATTTGGCTGCCCCGAGACAATATTTTCAGTAGAGGAAATTTCTTTTTCAGAATATCAAACTTGCTGTTGTTTACTCCAAAAAACTCGATCGGGTTGATCGTCTCCAGGTTGATGATTGCTTCTGTCAATTTGCTCCAGGTTTTATGGTTAGTAATAAAATTAGAAAATATTGTGCCGCGGCGCTGTTAAGCTATTGTCAAATACGGTATCCGCCGTCTTTGAACGCTTCAAGCTTCTCCGCGATTGCGCTATCAGACAGAGCGAACATACGTGCGCAAAGCACTGCCGCGTTGCGGGCACCGGCTTTGCCTACCGCCAGGGTACCTACAGGCAGACCAGCAGGCATTTGTACGATGCTGTAAAGGGCGTCGATACCGCCAGGAAGGCCACCATCCAGGGGAACACCCAGAACCGGCAGTGATGTATAGGCTGCGCACACGCCTGGCAGAGCTGCTGCCATGCCTGCTGCTGCTACTACTGCGCCGTAACCGTTTTCTTTAGCAGTCACCATCAGTTCCCTTACTTTGTCAGGATTACGGTGTGCTGAAGCAACTACCATGTTGTTTTCGATACCGAACCAGTTAAGCCAATTGTGGCATTCAGACATTACGCCTTCGTCGGTCTGCGACCCCATAATAATGAGTACTTTCATTCTTTGTGTACTTTTTACTGTTATGAAATTAAAATATTAAGCTTGTTATTTCCCAGTGCGCCCTCGCTATAGTTATCAACTCTTGTGTATATCTTTTGCTAGGTTTTCGCGCTGTTTTTGGTTTATTATTAGTGATGTTTACAAACTACCTTTGACCGTCAGAGATCAGCTATGGATACCTTAAAAGACAAAGTCGTTGTAATAACTGGTGCATCTTCGGGCATTGGTAAAGCACTTGCCCTCTTAGCCGCCGATCAGGGCGCAAAAATAGCCGTTTGCGGTCGTAATGCCGAAAAGTTGACAGAAGCTTTTGGACAGACAAATGACAACCGGTTGATCATGGCGGCTGATGTAAGCAAGGAAGCCGACTGCAAAGCCTTTATAGAAGCGGCTTTGAACAAATGGGGCAGGGTAGACGTACTTATCAATAATGCAGGTATTACCATGCGTGCCTTATTTGAGGATGTCGATATTTCAGTGATAAAGGAGCTAATGGACATCAACTTTTGGGGCACGGTATACTGCACCAAATACGCACTACCTTCTATACGCAGAAATAAAGGAGTTATTGTTGGGGTCTCATCTATTGCAGGATTCAGGGGACTGCCAGCCCGTACCGGCTATTCGGCCTCTAAATTTGCGATGCAGGGCTTCCTGGAAGCGCTGCGTACCGAGCTGCTGGAGACTGGCGCACATGTTATGTGGGTATCACCCGGCTTTACATCATCTAACATTCGAAATGTAGCCCGTAGCGCTGATGGCTCATCGCAGGGAGAGACACCGCTGGACGAGGGCAAATTGATGAGCGCAGAAGAGTGCGCTGGTATTATTCTAGACGCAGTCAAGAAGCGGAAACGTACCGTTATTATGACCGGGCAGGGAAAGTTGACCGTTTGGCTGAACAAGTTGTTCGCAGGCTTTGCAGATAAATTGGTGTACAAGCATTTCCTGAACGAGCCCAATTCTCCGCTGCATAAGTACAGAAACGAGAAATAGGAGATGGTCGCAGATTAATTTTGAATTAATAATAATTCGATGCCAACCCCGTGTCTCAATTCATTGTCTTTTAATGTAAAGAGACCGAATGCGATCCCCATTCACTATTTTCCTGCTTCCTTCAATTCTTTTAGCTTCAAAAGTTTGTGCACAGGCAGATAAGCGCCTGTTTCGAACTGATGGAGATTACATATCTCGTATAAAAGTCACGGAGAACAGTATTGACAAACCTATGGCCTGGGGTGGGGGACTGAATCATCCGCAATTTGCAATAGTAGATCTGAATCATGATGGCAAAAATGACCTTGTGATCTTTGAAAAAGCCGAATATGTCAATCCACTGTTGCTACCCATTTCAAATAACATAAAAACCTTCCTTAATTCAGGCACGCCCGGTAATCCCCAGTATACATACGCTCCACAATACGAGTATCTGGTACCATACCCTCAAAGGGTGATGAAGATGCTTGATTACAATTGCGACAAGATACCTGACCTTATTTATGGCGACATTTTCTTGAATATTTGCGATGGGTATTATAACTCAAGCGGCGACTGGACAACCCAAAACTGCAGGGTGATCTATGAAAAGGGCATTAATCCCGCTCCTCTACCTTTTAATAGCAATGATATACCCGGAGTAGCTGATATAGATAGTGATAGCGACCTTGATTTTGTCGCGTTATCGATCGGAACGTTTCACCTTTACAAAGATGTGAGACAGGAGGAATCGCTTCCCTGCGATACGGTAAAATTTAAGTTGAAAGACTGGTGCTGGGGAAAGGTTGGTCATGCAGAAGTACGAGAGTCTGTTTTAGGCGTGTCTTGCAACAATTCTGGCTTGAAAATGCCTGGAGAGGAGGCAAAAACTACCGGTGGCAGCACTGCGATCTGTTTGTTTGATGCTGATGGAGACGGCGATTATGATGCATTAGTAGGCGAGGACAAATTTGCCGATATCCAATTCCTGAAAAACGGTAAAGTGGAGCATGGCTATCCAGTCGATACAATGATAGCCCAAGACACCGTCTGGCAAACCGGGGGACATAAACTTCACATGGCATCGTTTCCTACCGGCTATTGGTTGGACATAGATGACGATAACGACAATGACATTGTTATTGCCCCCCAGGCCGATGAGAATTACCGCTCGGCAGCCTACTATCGAAATATAGGTAGTCAGACCGCTCCTGCCTTTACTTACCAAACCGATTCATTTCTTGTTGAAGACATGATAGATGCTGGATCCCGTTCATACCCCTCCGTGTACGATTATAATAAAGACGGTAAAAAGGATCTTTTCATAGGAGGTTGGTTATATCAGCCCGGTGGCACACATAAAACATCGATAATATACCTCGAGAATACTTCTACAGGCACTAATGTTTCTTTTAAAGTGGTAACGAGGGATTTTCTGAACATCGGTTCGTATCCCGAAAAGGGTGCTGCGATCTCTATTGGAGATATGGATGGAGACGGAATGGACGAGCTGGTAGCGGGCCGGGATGATGGTTCGATCATATGTTTCAAGAATCATGCGTCGAGCGCAGTAGCACAACCCGATTGGCAGCTATGGCACGCCAGGCTGAAAGGATCAGATGGTACGGAAATTAACGTGGGTAAAAATGCAACACCTTTTATATATGACATCGACAAAGACGGAAAAAATGATCTCGTTGTAGGAACAGAAGTTGGATACCTGACATTTTATAAAAACATAGGTGCCACAGGGCAGATCAGCCTAGAGTATAAAACCAATAAACTCGGAGATGTAAGAGTAGTGCCCGATATGGGATTTGGCTATAGTGCACCATACATAGGCCCTATTGACAACTCTGGAGTTCACGCCCTGATGGTAGGCAGCGGCACGGGTGCTATATACAGGTATTCGGGTTTCGAGAATGGCAATGTCTCAACGCCCTATAAGCTCGAGGACAGTTTGTACTCTGATATTAAAATACCGGGACAGTTTTCGTCGGTGAGCTTTGCAGACATGTTTGATGACAACAAGTTCGAGCTCTTTATTGGGAACGGAAGGGGCGGCGTATTCGCATATCGCCAGGTGTTTGTTGAAGAAGTTGATGAACTAGCCAAGGAGAAAGGTGGACTGCAGATCTACCCTAATCCTGCAAAGGATAGAGTGAAAATGACAGCTGCAGCTGATTTGGGAACATCTTCAAGTATCCGCCTGGTTGACAATTTGGGACGACTGGTGACGGCGTCATTCTCTGCTTCAGGCAAGACTATAGAGTTTGATGTGTCGATGCTTCCGTCCGGGATTTACACATGCATTGTTAATACTGGCGAGAACGAGTTCAAAGGAGTGTTTGTGAAGGAGTAGAACTCAGTTATAACCCGTTAAATCTTTTGATGTTTAATAGTTAACTCAGAATGATGAAATTCCTGAACCCATTATTGCCCATTGCCCTGTTAATTCAAGCTAATGCACAGGCGCAGTTTGAAGGGTCTATATATCGCACTGACGGAACTTACTTATCGAGCGTAAGGCTTACTGTGGATGGCGTTGAAAAGAAAATGGCATGGTGCGGTGGAGTTAACAACCCAATGTTTGCTGTTCCGGACCTGAACAATGACGGCGTGAACGATTTGGTGATCTGGGAGGCTTCCAACGAAATCACGGAAAGAGGTACAAAGACATTTGTCAATAAAGGTACTCCGGGTCAACCGAATTATTTCTACGCGCCTGAGTTTGAATACCTGTTCCCCTACGTGAGTGGGTACATGAAAATGATCGACTATAACTGCGATGGGATACAAGACCTCTTTTATGGTTCCTTTGGTCTTAGCATCTGCGATGGATACTATAATTCCAACAGCGCTCTGGCGTTTAAAAATTGTCGCGATATAAAATATTACTATCCCGGCTCTTCCAATGCATCAAACATTACTGTGGGAAATGGTGTGCCGTCTATAGTTGACGTTGATAACGATGGGGATTTGGATTTCCTCTCGTTTTCGGACCTTGGTAACTGGATAGATTGGTACAAGAATATTAAAACAGAGAAAGGTTTCTCTTGCGACACTTTTGCCCTACAGTTAAAAGACAGGTGTTGGGGCAGGGTGTTTCAGCCTGGAGGGCGAGAACACGTTTTACATCAATGGTGTGATAATAGTATGTTTAACAACCAGCCGAAGACGACACATGGCTCCAATACTTTATGCTTGTTAGATCATGACGGTGATGGAGATTATGATGTGCTGAACGGTAACGATGTATATTCCGATCTGCAGTTCCTACGCAACAATCGAATTCAGTTTGGTAACAGTGTTGATTCTATGACCTGGCAGGATACTATGTGGCAATCGAATGGAACAAAGGCACATATGGCACGATATCCGTTGGCTACACACATTGATATTGATGGGGATGGTGCAAGAGATATCCCTATTTCGCCTCGTGCTGATTTTTCGGAAAACTACAGAAGTATCCAGTACTACCGGAACGCCGGTACGGATGCTAATCCAAGTTTTATTTACCAAACTAACACGTTGTTGGTAGATAGGATGCTGGATATGGGCTCAAATTCATATCCTGTTTTTTACGATTACAATAGAGATGGAAAGTTGGATCTGCTAGTTGGCAGCCGGGGTTACTACCAGCCCAACGGCACGTTTAAGCCAACTATATGGTATTTTCAGAACACTGGTTCAGGGTCTAATATTTCCTTCAACCTTGCACAGAAAGATCTGCTAAAGGTAGACACTCTTGGAATAGATGGCGCTTCGCTGGCTATCGGTGATCTCGATAATGATGGGCTGGACGATATGGTTGTTGGCCACAGCAACGGGACTTTGAGTTTTTTCAGAAACTATGCTGCATCTTCAAATGCGCAACCAGACTGGCATCTGTCGCAAAAATTGCTTCGTGACCAGAACTCCACAGAGATCAATGTAGGTAATAGTGCTGCTCCACTCATCTACGATATAAATGCAGATGGTAAAAAGGACCTTTTGATAGGGTGTCAGGCGGGAACCATTTTTTACTACAAAAACATTGGCGGCTCTGGTCTGCCAAGCCTCGAATACGTAACCAATAAACTTGGAGATGTAAGAGTGGATGGTTACTTGTCCTCCCAGATGTACACCTGGAGTGCGCCATTTATCGGTCAAATGGACAATACCGGCAAAGAATACCTAGTGGTAGGCAGTGGCTTTGGAAGAATATCACGGTATGACGGTTTTCAGAACGGCAATGTTACGACACCGTACACATTGATTGATTCACAGTATTCAGGCGTACAAGCGCCGGGACAACAACTGGCACCGGCAATTGGCGATCTGAATGGAGATGGAAAGTATGAGATGATGGTGGGCAATACTAAAGGCGGATTACTTCTTTACCGTCAGGTATGGAATGTTAGCGTGAATGATCTGACCAAAGAAGCTGAACTGCACCTATACCCTAATCCAGCCAGCCGCAAGCTGACCATTGAAAGCAAAGATGCGCTGTTATCGGCAGAAGTACGGATGTTTAACGTAGTTGGCCAGCTGGTCCATACCCAGAAAATTGCGGTACAGTCTACGTCATTTGTGGTTGATATAGCGCATTTGAAACCTGGCGTTTATGTGTGCTCTTTGATAAATATGGGAAAAGTCAGGAATACACGTTTTACTAAACTGAACTGATCGGCCTGAATAATCGCACTAGCGGCCGGTTGCCAGTCAACGATCAGCCAAGGGAGAAAGCAGACGCTTAGTCATAACACGCATTTTTTTGACCTCTTGAACCCGCTTTGCCGTTTTATAGTTAACTTTAGAATAATGAAAATCCTGAACATATTATTACCACTGGCCCTGTTAGTTCAAACCAATGCCCACGCACAATTTGAGGGTTCTATATATCGCACTGATGGAACTTATTTATCAAGCATAAAGCTGACGGTAGATGGAGTAGAAAAGAAAATGGCGTGGAGCGGTGGTACTAATAATCCGATGTTTGCTGTGCCAGATCTTAACCACGACAATTTAAGTGATCTTGTGATTTTCGAGGCTGGGTTGCTGGAAACAGAACGTGGGGTCAAGACGTTTATCAACAAAGGTTCAGGAGGCAACCCCAATTATTTTTACGCACCTGAATTTGAGTACCTGTTTCCTGCTATCTATCGCTACATGAAGATGGTGGATTATAATTGTGATGGGATACAGGATCTGTTTCACTACGGTTTGGGGGGGCTTAGTATTTGCGATGGATACTATAATTCGAATAATGCACTGGCGTTTAAAAATTGCCGCGATATAAAGTTTATCTACCCCGGGTCGCCAACACCAACTTACGTTAGTATGGGCGGGAACGATGTTCCATCAATAGTTGATGTTGATAATGACGGAGACCTGGATTTTCTTTCATTTTCGGGAGCTGGAAACTGGATAGAATGGTACAAGAATATTAAGACAGAAAAAGGTTTCTCTTGCGATACGTTTGCGGTACAGTTAAGGGACAGGTGCTGGGGAAGGATATTGCAGAACGGGCCAAGAGAGCACGTGCTGCACCAGTGGTGCGATAATAGCTTGTTTGAGAATCAGCCGAAAGCAACCGACGGAGCTAATACATTATGCCTGTTGGACCATGACGGTGATGGCGATTATGATGTGTTGAATGGTAACAGCGTGTATTCAGATCTGCAGTTCATGCGCAACAACCGGATACAGTTTGGCAACAGCGTTGATTCTATGACCTGGCAGGATACCACCTGGCAGTCGAATGGAACAAAAGCACGTATGCCGCGATATCCTTTAGCTACACACATTGATATTGACGCCAGCGGTGCAAAGGACATACTGGTGTCGCCACGCGCCGAGAATTCAGAAAACTACAAGTGCATCCAGTATTACAGGAATATCGGTTCTGACGCAAACCCAAACTTTGTTTATCAGACAGATACATTACTGGTAGATAGAATGCTCGACCTTGGTTCACACTCTTATCCTGTTTTTTATGACTATAACAGGGATGGCAAGTTAGACTTGCTGGTAGGTTCAAGAGGGTATTACCAGTCAAACGGCACCTTCAAATCTACGATCTGGTATTTCCAGAATACAGGCAGTGGTTCGGATATTTCCTTCAATCTGGCTGAAAAGAATTTACTAAGAGTGGACACGCTTGGCATTGAAGGGGCATCGCTGGCTATTGGTGACCTGGATAACGATGGAATGGACGACCTTGTTGTGGGTCACCTGGATGGCACATTGAGCTTCTACAAGAACTTTGCAGCCTCAGCAGGTTCGCAACCTGACTGGCGCCTTTCACAAAAGCTGCTTCGTGATAAGAATGCTACGGTTATCGACGTAAGTAATTACGCTGCACCGCTTATTTATGATATTAATGCCGATGGTAAAAAAGACCTTTTGGTAGGGAATGAACCGGGCACCATTTCATATTACAAAAACTTAGGCAGTAGTGGCCAGGCGAGTCTGGAATTTGTATCTAACAGTCTTGGAGGTGTGAGGGTGGATGATTATGTACCTATATCTTATACCTACAGTGCTCCATTTATTGGTAAAATGGATAATACCGGTAAAGAATATCTTGTTGTGGGCGGCGGATTTGGAAGGATTTCCCGGTACGATGGGTTTCAAAATGGCAATGTGACGACACCGTATTCCTTGATCGACTCTCAATATTCGGGTATACAGGCTCCCGCAAAATTCCTCGCACCAGCGATAGCTGATCTGAATGGAGATGGAAAGTATGAGATGGTGGTGGGTAATGATAAGGGCGGATTGCTTCTTTACCGCCAGGTATGGAATGTTGGAGTGGACGATGTGGTTAAAGAAACTCAATTACAACTGTATCCTAACCCGGCTAATCGTAAATTGACTATTGAAAGTAACGATGCGCTGTCGTCGGCCGAAGTGCGGATATTTAATGTAGTTGGCCAGCTGGTGCATACCCAGAAAATTGCTACGCAGTCTACGTCGTTTGTAATTGATATAGCGCATTTGAACCCCGGCGTTTACGTGTGCTCATTGGTACATAATGGGCAAATCAAAAATGCACGCTTCACTAAACTGAACTAATTGACCCTGAAAAATATTTTCACTAGTCTATGAGAAAGCTTTTGTTACTCTCGATATATTGCTCGATGATGGCGTTTTTGCCCAAAGGACAGGCGCAATTCCAGGGGCAGCTGTTTCATTTCAATCCCGACACTAAGGTGTTTGCCTGGGGCCAGGAGAAAACCCTTGCCTGGTGCGGTGGGGCAAACAACCCGCAGTTTTCGTTAGCAGATTTGAATAATGATCAGAAAGTCGACCTGGTAATAAATGAACCATATGTCGGTGTGAAAACATTCTTAAACACCGGTAATGCCAACTACGTTTATTCACCGCAGTTCGAATATAATTTCCCTTTTATCCAGGGATATATGAAACTGGCAGATTATAATGACGATGGGATCGCTGATCTGTTTCAACGTGGCTCAACTGGTTTTGCGGTTTACAAAGGACGGTTTGAGAACGGCGAGTTAAAGTTTTCGTTTTATCGCGAACTGTTTTATAACTCGGTGTCAGGTTGGGTAAATGCTTACTGCGAACCTAACGATATGCCGGGTATTGAAGATATAGACCATGATGGCGACCTTGACTTTGTTTCGTTCTATATTGGCGGCGGAAAGATCACCTGGTATCGCAACTGCAGGGAAGAGGATGGGCTACCTAACGATAGCATCCGCGTCTGTGTTAAGGACAACTGCTGGGGGAAAACCTTCCAGGGGATATACAGAACCCATTTGCTACATACCACGTGTGATACCTGGGGGACAAGTTGTAAAGGTTGTGAGGATAATGGAACCGGCAACAAAACAACACACACAGGCAATGCGATCTGCCTGCTAGATTATGATGGTGATGGTGACTTTGATTACTTCGATGGCAGCGTGTCTTATCCTGATGTTCAGTTATTGACCAACGGAAGAAAAGATTTCAATTTTTCGATCGACTCGATGATGTGGCAGGACACAATGTGGAATAGCAATGGTCATCAGCTGCACATGCCTGTATGGCCTGGAGGATATTGGCTGGATATAGATCAGGACCATGATAAAGACCTGTTGTTTTCGCCTAATGCCTCTAATACTGAGAACTATAAATGTATCGCGCATTATAAGAACGTAGGTACTGATGCTAGTCCAAACTTTGTCTACCAGTCTGACACGTTCCTGATCGAGAAAATGATAGACGTCGGAAGTGGATCGTACCCTGTCTTTTATGACTATGATAAAGATGGTAAGCTCGACCTCTTTGTTGGCTCTGATGGCTTTTATCAACCTGACGGAACATTGAAGGGTAAGGTTTCGTATTATCGGAATATCGGCACCGGTTCAAATTATTCGTTCGAGCTGCAAACAATGGATTTTATGCAGATCGGCAATTACCTTTTCCGCGGAACGTCGATTGCTATTGGTGACATCGATGATGACGGTAAAGACGATCTGGTGTTAGGGCATACCGACGGTACGTTGTCCTATTTTAAGAACCAGGCTGCCTCAAATACTGTACAGCCTGTCTGGAACCTTGTAGCTCCGACATTGAAGGATGCTTTGGGCAACGATATTGTGGTGACCAACTACGCAGCCCCGGTTATCTATGATATGAACAAGGATGGTAAGAAAGACCTGGTAATTGGTAATATGACCGGCTATCTCACCTACTATGAAAGTGCAAGTGTTGGCGGAAATATTAGTCTCAATTTTAAAACCAATAAGCTAGGTGATGCTCATGCTGATCCGAATGCGATCAATATTTACACAATGAGCGCACCGTACATTGGCCGCATGGACAATACAGGTATCGACTACCTTGTTATGGGCAGCCAGGACGGAAAGATATTCCGCTTCGATGGTTTTCAGAATGGCAATGTGACTACGCCATACACTATGATCGATAGCAATTACTCTTTCGTAAAGGCTGGTACACGTACCGCGCCCACATTTGCCGATCTCGATGGCGATAATAAATATGAAATGATAGTTGGCAACGTATTAGGCGGGCTGAGTTTTTACAAACAGCTATTTAATGTAGATGTTAAAGACATCAATACAGTTGGCTTGAACGTGAAGTTGTATCCCAATCCTGCAAATAACGTGCTGAATGTCGAACTTAAATTGCCACATGGCAGCGATGGAGATGTGCAGATACATGTGCTCTCCGCATTGGGTCAACGTGTGATCAGCAGTGTAGTGCCCGCCACTCAGGCCTATGTGCAACTGTCTACATCTGGCCTGTCATCGGGAGTGTATTATTGTGTAGTGCAGTACGGCAGCCAGCGCTCAGCTCAACCGGTAACAATAACTAGGTAAATCGCCTGATTATTCAAATAAAAAGCCCCGGTAAATTTACCGGGGCTTTTAGTTTCTATCAAAGGCCGATTATTTCTTACCGCCTTTAGCTTCTTCTGTTTCTGCTTGTTTCAGGGCACGTGTCATAACTACTGAAGCGATAGGAATACGTGGAGAATTCAGTATTTCCATTTCACCAGCTTTTACGTCTTCAACACGGATGTTGCCGTTCAGTTGCAGTTTGTCGATGTTTACTTCGATGTTTTCAGCCAGGTGCTTAGGCAGGGTACGCACTTTCAGAGATTTTACTTTGATCTCAAGGCGACCACCAGCTTTAACACCTTCAGACTGACCTACGAACTTCAAAGGCAGGTTAGCGATAACCTTTTTGTCTTCAACCAGCTCCAGGAAGTCGATGTGGCTCAGTTCGTCAGTTACAACGTCAAATTGCAGATCTTTCAGGATGCAACGGTAAGTAGTACCGTCGATAGCGATCTCTGCCAATTGGAAATCAGGCGTATACACCAGCGGACGAAGCGCCATTGGGTTAGCACTGAAGTGGATAGTTTCTTTACCACCATAGATTACACCAGGTACCTGGCCTTCAGAACGAAGTTGGCGAGCTGCTTTTTTGCCATTTTCGCTTCTGCGTTTTCCTTCAACTTTTACACTTCTCATTTTTGTGTGTTTTTCTTCTTTCAGCGCCGGGCGTATACCCGTCAAACATCCGGTCGTTGAAATTCTTGTTTTTAATAAGGTTCGCCCCGTTCGGGTGCGGACGGATTTTTTTGTTTAAACAGTCTTTATCAGTTTATTTATTCCTGCTATGGATAAATAAAGAACTTATCGATTTATTTTCGAAGGTATTGCGGATGGCTACTGCAAATAGCTCTGCCGTTGGCAATACTTTTATCTTCGAAATTTCCTGCTTCAGTGGTATCGTGTCGCAAACAACCAATTCTTCCAGCTCAGAGTTTGCAATGTTCTCATAAGCTTTGCCGCTAAGTACCGGGTGGGTACAGAAAGCGCGAACCGATAATGCACCGCGTTCTTTCAGTATTGCTGCCGATTTGCTGAGGGTACCTGCAGTATCGCAAATATCATCTATCAGCACCACGTTCCTTCCCGATACATCACCTATTACTGTCATAGCTGCTATTTCGTTGGCACGCTTGCGCTGCTTATCGCAGATCACCATGTCTACTTCGAAATACTTGGCCACTTCGCGTACGCGGTTAGTACTACCTACGTCAGGGGACGCAAAGATAAGGTTTTCTATCTTAAGATTATCGATATATGGGATGAAAATCGCCGAACTATCCAGGTGATCCACCGGTATATCAAAAAAACCTTGAATTTGAGGAGCGTGCAGGTCCATTGTCATCACCCTGTCAGCGCCGGCTGAGGTCAGCAGGTTAGCCACCAGCTTAGAAGCGATTGATACCCTTGGCTTGTCTTTACGGTCCTGGCGCGCAAAACCGAAATAGGGGATCACAGCTGTGATATATCCCGCAGAAGCACGGCGCGCGGCGTCGATCATCATCAGCAGTTCCATCAGGTTGTCTGACGGCGCAAATGTTGACTGCACAAGGAAAACATAATCACCACGAATAGATTCCTGGAAAACCGGTTGAAATTCACCGTCGCTGAATTTTTGCGTGGTGCATTTACCCAGGGTTTTGCCGAAAGAATGCGCAATTTGCTCCGCCAGGTAGGTAGACCCGGTGCCGGAGAATATTTTTACAGATGGCTGCATGAATTGGAAATGAAGTGCAAATTTAGATAAAGCGCTGTTTCTGCAAAGGTGTTTTTTTGCCAAAAACCGATAAATATGACAAATTCAGTTGCTGAGCGGACTTCCGGAGATAATTACATATTGTATTCGTTTAGATTATTTTAGCGGCGATGAAAAAGCTCGCCTTGCAATCCTTCCTATTTGCAACTGGTTATGGGATCGCCTTTTACCTGCTGCAGTTATTCCTGTTTCAACGGGATATGGTAGCTATACTGCCAAATGCGTCTAAGCTTGCCGTATGGGATGGTGGCTGGTATAGCTTTATCGCCAGGGAGGGTTATATGTATAAGGGTGGATGGGCAATGTTGGCTTTTATCCATTATTTCCGCTCGTCTGGCGATGGTCTCATCTGGATGCTTTGGGTATATGCTTTTTGAACATCGGTTTTCTCGCAGGAGGTATCGCGCTGTTGTCGGCTGGTTTAAAGTCGTCAGCGGCTGATAAGCTCATCTGGCTTTCAACTCCATCGTTCTATTTTGTTTTCCTTCCATATAGCGAGGCTTTGTTCATGCTGCTGGCCTCGTTGCTCATCTATGGCATATGGAGAAATAACAGGCTGCTTATTGTTTTAAGTTTATTGCTGCTAGGTTGGGTACGGCCCGTAGTCGTCATACTGGTGCCGGCGCTTTTGTTGATGGAACTGATCTCCAACGACCGAAGTAAATGGTTGTCATCGCTGGGCAGGGCTGTTGTTTTATACGTATTGCCCCTGCTTGTTAGTACAGCTCTGTTTGTGTTGTACCAGTATTATTGCACCGGCGTATGGTTCGCCTATTTCAAACACCAGTCCGATCTGTGGGGACGGAAGTTCTCTTTACCAAAACTACCGTTCAATAGTGTGTTAGGTCCTAAAATGCTTTGGTTGAACGCGCTAGCCCTATTCGTAAGTCTCATCAGTACCTTCTATGTAATTAAAGCTGCACTTGCATGGTTGCAAAAGCAGCGCGTCGCCGATAAGGTACTGCTGCTGTCATTCCTGTTTTTATCTGGAATGGGCCTGGTTAATATCCTATTCAATCCTCACGATGGCTCAGGATACACTAATGTATTTGGAAGCCACCGCTACATCTTCGTTTCGCCATTCTTTCTTATCGTTTTGCATCATTTCACTCATCGTACATACCAGTGGCAGCAATTGTTACTAGTGTTCTTATTGTCTAACGTTTTCTGGTTGTGCTTCGGTTCTTACCTGCACATCATGACGCTGGTGTACTTCAATTTTGGTACAGCCATTCTACTATTGTACATGCTGTATGCAAATAAAAAACTGACCTGGCCGGCTCTGGCTATTGCCGCAATAAATATTTTCGTACAAGTGCAAGGCTACCAGTTCTTTATCAGCGGTGTGTACACAGACTAGTCGTGACTTGTAACAATCTGAATGGATTTGTGCAGTCACCTGTTTATCTTTGGCAGCAACTAACAAAAATATTTTTTAGTCTATGAAACGTAACGCTACCGCCGTATGGAACGGCTCGGGTAAAGAAGGCAGCGGCCACCTGACCAATCAAAGCAATATCCTCAATCAAACACCATACTCTTATAGTAGCCGTTTTGAAAATGGTACAGGCACCAATCCCGAAGAGCTGATAGCCGCGGCGCATGCAGGATGCTTCTCCATGAAGTTGAGTTTTGTGCTAGGTGCTGCAGGTTTTACTGCCGACGAGATCAAAACCGACTGTGTCGTTACTATTGACAATGGTACGATCACTACAAGTGAATTAACGTTGCGTGCAAAAGTGCCCGGAATTGATGAAGCTAAGTTCAAAGAATGCGCTGAAGAAGCTAAAGCAAATTGTCCTGTGTCTAAAGTGCTGAACTGTCAGATAACGTTAGATGCCGCACTAGCTTAAATTCTTCAACAATTCATAAGTTTTGAAGCCTGCAGGATACTGCAGGCTTCATTTTTTTCAATGAGTTATGTCGTTAACCACATATTAACAAATCGATATGAGGATTATTATTGTGTATATCAGATGTTGATTCAGGCGCTTATTATTGTCGTTACATGAATAGCCGCTTTTACTGCCTCAACAGTGACGTATGTCATCTTGTTTATATGGTTTTTCGAGCTCAACTTTGACATGGAAAAACAGAGAAACTGCCGCTAAGAAAGAGGAATTCAGAGCGGGCGTTTCTGGCCTTCTTAACACTATTATTAATACGGAAAACCAGAGGAACTATGAGGTATAAAACCCTTGTGAGTATGAACATTGCCATAATTGGCGCCGGCAAGAATACAGAGGCTCTTGCTGAAGGTTTGGCGAACGCAGGTCATGATGTATTTATCGGGTTAAAAGATACAGAGACCTACATTAGTCCGAAACTGTTGACGTTTGAGAATATCTTCCTCGTGTCTGTGGAAGATGCCGCGCGCGAGTCGGATATCATCGTGATCACAACACCGGCAAATGAGATACGTGAGGTCGCGTACATGCTGGGCGATGTTCGTCGCAAGACAATTGCAGACCTTTCAAGTTTCAATTTTGTGCGTGCTGTGAGTTATAGCAATACACACAACGTTATTAAAGCTATCACCAATTGCCGCAACCTGGTGAAGTGTTATAACGTAACAGGTTATGAAGACCTGGTTAATCCTGATTTTATAGGCGCAACTACCGACATGTTCATGGCCGGTGATAGCAAGAAGTCAAAAGAGGTGGTGAAGCTATTAGCCCGTGACCTTGGTTTCATCGACTGCTGCGATTTCGGTGATGGTGATACTGTTCCAATGCTGGATGAAATGAGTAATTGTTGGAACAACCGCGCAGTGAAGCAGAAAATGGAAGCTAGTCTGGCCTATAAGCTTGTTAGGAAATAAACTTACCAGCCGCTGGCAAGTACATCAGCAATGTGCATGGTTTGCATTGGCAAATTGTTCTTGTCGATATAACCTTGCAAATGCATCAAACACGAAACATCCGTTGATATCATATACTGAGCGCCCGTATCCAGGGCGCTTTGTACTTTAGTTTGCGCCATGCCTACAGATATGGGTTCGAACTTAACGGCGAATGTTCCACCAAAGCCGCAGCAGGTTTCGCATTCTTTCATCTCGGTAAGCTCAAGGCCTTTTACTTTATCTAACAGCTTACGCGGAGCCTGTTTGATGCCGCATTCACGCAAGGCACCACAGGCGTCATGATAGGTAGCCTTGCCTTGTAGGGTAGCACCAAGGTCTTCAACTTTCAACACATCAATAAGAAACTCAGTAAACTCGTACATGCGCTTACCAACCTTGCCGCTATGATTATGCTCAGCACTGTTCTCAAACATTTTGTCGTAGTAATTGCGTACGAACCCTGTACATGATCCACTAGGGCCGACAATGTATCCTTCTCCTTCAAAATCAGTCAGGAATTTTCTTGCTACACCTTTGGCATCGTCCCAGAATCCTGCATTGAAAGCTGGCTGACCGCAGCAGGTTTGATTAGCGTTGTAGGTCACGTTGCAGCCAAGCTTCTCCAGCACCTTTACCATATTGATGCCGGTTTGCGGATAAAGCTGGTCTACAAAACAAGGTATGAAGAGTTGTACGTTGTGCATGTTTGTCTTTAGTGTTTCTTACGGCTATTCCTGATCATTTTCAGTGCTGTGATCGCAGCTTCTTCTCCTTTATGTCCGTGCGGCCCGCCAAGGCGTTCTATGGCTTGTTGTTCATTATCGAGTGTCAATACACCGAATATAACAGGTACAGGGAGCATTAAGTTCAGTTGTACGATGCCTTCGGTAACCGCTTTGCAAACGTATTCGAAGTGTGGGGTTCCTCCGCGTATTACTGCACCAAAGGCAATGATAGCTTCGGGAGCGCTTTTCTTATCCTTTTTGTTTTCCCACAATTGCTTGCAGGCAAAGGGCAGTTCAAAGCTTCCTGGCACTGATACCTTTTGGGTGATCACTGCACCGAGTTGTTTGGCAACACGCTCAGCGCCTGCTATAAGTTCGCCGGTTATCTTCTCGTTCCATTCTGTATATACTATAGCTATCCTTGCCTTCTTCAATTCTTTGAGCGAAGCTGTGTCCAGCAGGGTAGGACTGAGTTGTGATTGTGCCATAAAACTAAAAATCCCCTTTTTAGCCCGTAAAGGTAAAAGGGGATTTGAAAATTGTAAAACTAATTATTAGTTCAGGTCGCCCAGGCGTGCAAGGTATTTATCTACGTTGCGGGCTTCAGGAGCTGTAGGATACTCGTCGCGGATACGGATGTAAGCCTTCTTAGCTTCTTCCGGTTGTTTATTCATTTCATAAGCAGCACCTGCACGAGCCAGGTAGAACGGAGTCAGACCGAAATCTTCTTTGTTTCCTGCAGCTTTGTTGTAATACTCGATACCTTTCTTTACATCGCCGGTTTCCATATAAGCGTCGGCGATAGAACCATAAGCTGCATACTCAAGGCTTGTGCCCTTGCCGTCGAAGTCTTCCAGTTGTTTGATGGCATTTTTGAAATCACCTGTTTTCAGGTAAGCAATACCTGCGTAGAAGTGTGCCAGGTTAGCAGACGGAGTGCCGCTGAATTTCTTCTCGATCTTCAAGAAACCGATGCGCTGACCATCACCGTTTAGTGCTTTAGACATAGAGTCTGTTTCGAAATAGCGCTGAGCATAAGACATAGCTGTTGCTGCTTTTTCTACGCGTGGCTCCTGGTAAAGCTTTTTATAAGCAAAGAAAGCCACAACTGCACCAATAACTACGAAAGCAATTGTATTGATAGGTTTCTTGTTCTTTTCATACATCACCTGCAGATTGTCGAGCGCACTGCTACCGCTGTCCTCAACTACAATTTTCTCTGCACCTGGTTTATTCCTTGTTGTACTTGCCATTTAACTTTTACTTTATTTGAATGTGATTGTGGTTTCTGATTTTCAACGAATTAGTCCGTAATATACGGATAATCGTCTTCCGCGTATATATCTTTATACAATTCGCTGTCGTCCGGCCATGGGCTGTCTTCGGCAAATTGTACCGATTCTTCTACCTGGGCACGTACTTTGTCGTTTATCGCTTCGATCTCCTGTTCTGTAGCCCAGCCATTATCCATGATGGTTTTCAGTACTGTGTTGATCGGATCTTTCTCTTTATACTCTTCCAGCTCTTCTTTTGTGCGGTATTTAGCAGGGTCACTCATTGAGTGACCGCGGTAGCGGTAAGTTTTGATCTCGAGGAAGGTTGGGCCACCTTTTTCGCGTGCACGGCGTACTGCGCGGTCAATGGCTTTGTGAACTTCTTCGCAGCTCATGCCGTCTACAGAGTCGCCCGGCATGCCATAAGCATCAGCCAGCGTGTAGATATCCAGAACTTTTGAAGTACGCTCTACCGAAGTCCCCATTGCGTAATAGTTGTTCTCGCAAATGAATACTACTGGCAGCTGCCACAACACGGCCATGTTGAACGTTTCGTGCAGCATACCCTGGCGGGCAGCACCATCGCCGAAGAAGCAGATGGTAGCACGGTCTGTGTTGTTGTATTGATCCGCGAAGGCCATACCAGCGCCAAGGCCGATCTGTCCACCAACGATACCATGGCCGCCGAAGAAACGTTTTTCTGCGCTGAAGAAGTGCATGCTACCGCCTTTACCCTTGCTGCAACCGGTGGCTTTACCATACAATTCGGCCATACACTCATTAGGAGTGAGGCCCTTAGCTATAGCCAGGCCGTGGTCACGGTAAGCGGTGATAACATTGTCGTCATCGCGAATAGCGGTCATCATGCCGGCAGCTACTGCTTCCTGGCCTATGTACAGGTGACAAAACCCACGAATCTTCTGCATACCATACAACTGCCCGGTCTTTTCTTCAAAGCGGCGCAGCAGTAACATGATCTCGTACCAGTATAAATATGTCTCTTTACCGAATGGAGTCTGCACTGTTTTTTTAAATTTGTGCGAAAATATAAAAACTTTCGTTCCTTTTCCGCTTGAATACCATAAAGAAGATAACGTTACTGCAATTCCGCAATTATTCGTCGGCTTCTTTCGATTTTACGGCTCCTGTGACCTGTATTACCGGCCCCAACGGCAGTGGAAAAACTAACCTGCTCGACGCCGTTTATTATCTCTGTTATACCAAAAGTTATTTCAGCTCGTACCAGCAAAATGCCGTCCAGCGCGGCATGGACGGGTTTAGGATAGAAGGCTGGTTTGAACTTGATGGCCGCGAAGAACGCATTGCCTGCAAGTGGAAAGGTGGCAAAAAGGAAATTTCTGCCAACGGTGTAGAATATGAGAAACTTACCGAACATATAGGAAAATATGCTGCTGTGATGATCGCTCCAGACGACATGGAGCTGATAAATGAGGGTAGCGAACTGCGCCGCAAGTGGATGGATGGCATATTGAGTCAAACCGATTGCGATTACCTGGAGCGGTTAATGAACTACCAGCGTGTGTTGCAGCAACGCAATGCCTGGCTTAAAATGCAAGCTACTAACCCCAGCACTATACGCACAGAACTGGAATTTTATAATGCAAGGTTGGCTGCCGACGGAACTTATATATATGAATGTCGTAAATCGTTCATTGTGCAGTTTCGCCCACTGTTGCAGAATTTTTATGAACAATTGTCGGGTGGTAGAGAGCAGGTGGAGATAGATTACGAAAGCGATCTGCTGACTAAGGCCTTGGCAACATGGCTGGATACCGGTCTCGAACACGACCTGCGCATGCAGCGTACCCTCCGCGGTATACACAAAGATGACTGGGCGTTTAGCCTGAATGCTACGCCACTCAAGCAATTTGCTTCTCAAGGACAAAAGAAAAGTTTCCTGTTTGCTATCAAGCTTGCCCAGTATGCATATTTGGCACAGGTACAGAAGCACTTGCCGATTTTGTTGCTTGATGATATTTTCGAAAAGCTCGACCAGAGCCGGATGGAAGCCCTGTTGCGTATCATCCGCACACCTCAGTTTGGCCAGGTGCTGCTAACCGACACGCATGCTGGTCGTGTACAGGAAGCCTTTGGGGAAGAAGCGCAGGTGCAGTTCATTAACCTGTCGCACCACCCTTAACCTAGTCACGCTCCAGCAAATATTTCCAAACCACCGCGGCTAGCAGTGCTCCTGATATAGGTGCTATTATGAATAACCATAACTGCGACAAAGCTTCACCACCAACAAACAAAGCAGGACCTATGCTGCGTGCTGGATTGACAGATACGCCTGTTACAGGTATGCCGGCGATGTGTATCAGCACAAGGCTAAGGCCGATCGACAACCCTGCAAATCCTCCGTGAATATTTTTGGTAGAAGTAGATCCAAATATTACCAGCAGGAATATGAAAGTAAAGACTACCTCTGCCAACAATCCTGCCTGCATATTATAATGCTGCGGCGACAAGTCAGCATAACCGTTTTGACCAAGACCGTTAACCGCAACATCGTAACCTGCCTTGCCTGAGGCGATCAGGCAGAGCAACCCTGCACCAATGAGTGCGCCGATCACCTGTGCTATTATATAGTATAGGGCTTCACCTAATTTCATTCGTCCTGCTACCACCATACCCAGCGATATGGCGGGGTTTATGTGGCATCCCGATATATGACCAATGGCATAAGCCATTGCTACTACCGATAAGCCAAATGCAAAGCTTATACCTAACAATCCCACGCCGGTAGTTCCATCTGCACCTGCTATCACTGCGCTGCCACAGCCCATCAGCACCAATACCATAGTGCCGATCAGCTCGGCCAGAAATTTTGAAAAGCCCGAGGTTTTCATGTCTACTCCATTTGATCCATCGCGACGTTAAAAAAAGCGGGCGTAGTAACTACCGTTTAACGTGAATACTAAATGTTGGTTTGCGTAGGATGCATAAGATGCTGAAACGAAAGCAGACGTACTTGTAGATGTTGTTGATAATTGGCGGGGTGTATTTATTGCGCGTACTAGCTGTGCTTACAGTTGGGGGCAAGATTGCTACATGATATTGCGGAACAATATTGCTTGGTTTGTGCTTAGTTGCGTGCCTAAAAAAGAACTCCCGCCATGAATGGAAGGAGTTGTACGTGTTATTGTATCTGTTAACGAGTATTATCTTGGACGTATCCTTGTCAGCTGTTTGTAGACGAGGTACATCCAGGTGCCGAATGCTGCGCTCAGCATCCAGATGTCGGCGTTACGGTATGGATGTATTACATGATACAGTATATTGCTCGCCAAAGAGAAAGGATTAGCTAATACATCCCAGCTATTCCAACGTTCGTAGCGGCCGAGGTATATGCCGTAGCCGCAGGCTACCAGGATAACGAAGATAACAGCCGAGATATACCTTTTGCTAATAAAACTGATCAGCCACCGCTCCATTTTACGTAGCGAAATAAAGCCCAGCACAACGCCATTCAATGCAGCCGATAAGATCAGCAGCAGGTCATACCACAGCGGAACATCTCCACGCTCGCGCAGATGGAAGAGATCGGTAACGATGTACATCGCATTGGGAAAGAATAACAACCACAAAGCGGCATAAGTCCAGCCTCGACGAGTAGTAGAAGCCGTTTCTATTTTATGGCTGAAGTATAATGGCAGTACAGCCAGGAACAGGTTCCATGTTAGGAATGCGAATGTAAGATGCCCGGTATAAAGCACTCTTCCAATGATGAGCGCGCCACTGAAGCATAGCGAAGGCATCAGCCATTTATACCTTTCAATAAATCTCATTTGGGTTGCGTTTTAGGGCTTAGTGTTAAATACGGTTTCTGGAACATAGCCTGTGCCATACCAGTTGATCTTGCGTGAATAGAACATGATGATAGCTATGATGACGAATAAACCTATGCTGCCAAACAGCAGAGAATTGTCTTGCAGCTGAATAAGTACAAACAGGTAGGTATATAATCCGCCAAGTGCTGCTGCAAAACCCGCCGCTATTTGGGGTTTTCTAAAAATGCCCAGCGTATAAAGGCTGATGAGTGAGACTGTAGCTATAGAAGATATGATATAGGCCGCATTGAATCCTGTGTATTCCGAGATTGAAAGGAGCAAGGAATAGAATATACAAAGTGCTAAACCGACGAGCACATATTGCAGCGGGTGTATTTGTCGTTTTTGCATTATCTCCAGAAAGAAGAAGAGGGTAAATGTTAGTGCAACAATGAGGATGGCATATTTAACTGAACGTTCGGTCTTGGCATAGCTATCATTAGGTTGTAGCAGCTTTACCCCGAAGGCTGTTCCTTCGATATCGTAAGTGCTGCCATCACGCCAGGCCTGCGGATAGTTTCGCGATACCTGTAGTACATTCCATTCTGCTGTAAAACCATTGTTGTCGACTATTGCAGGAGATGACGGCAGGTAATGACCGTCAAATGCCGGGTCTTTCCATGGAGAACTAATTTGGACATGTGTTGTTTTACCGACAGGCGCAAAATATAAATACGAGGATCCTTTCAATTTCAGATCCACGGTGAAGGCGGCTCTTCTGTTGGAGTCGAAACTGGTCTTTGCACTCAATCCGCTTTTCACAACGTTGTTATCAGGAAGCCCGGCTTCCAGGGCCAATGGTGCATTGTTCCATCGCATCACTACGTTTTCTTCCAAGCCCCGCGCATCATCTAATCCCATCATTACCGTGCATTCGTTCCACAGTAAGTTGGCTTCTGGAATGCCCAGTTTTTTTATAACCGATGGATCAAATTGGCCACTTAGCTGCATAGACGATCGGTAGAGGGTGACATCGTATATACTGCGATGCCGTTTCTCTGGCAATAGCCTGCCATTGATGTTGAGCTGCTCTGGCAATATATAAGCATTGCGCTTTGTTATCTTACCGGTGCTGTCAATAGTTTGTATGAAAGGAACAACTATGATAGGTCCCGTAAGTGTTTGTTGTGTGGCCCATTTACTACTTACCTCTTTGATCACTTCGTTCTGTCGCTTCTCCCGTTCGCTTACCTGGTCTGAAAGTAGTGCTACAGGGATTAACATAACTAAAGTGAAAAAGCCGATCAGCAGGCCTTTTATCAGCATTTTGTTTCTGTCCCAAAGGTTAAGGAGAAGGTTCTCATTCTGTTCCATGTTTATCTAATTTATTATTTTTAAAAAGTGCTTTGAATTTCAAAGTGAATTAAGCAAAAAAATATTATTCCAGGTTTTTGATGATCTGCTCCAGTGCGTCCAGGTGTGAACGGAATGCTTTTTCACCAGCTTTGGTGATAGAATAGGTAGTGTTTGTCTTACGACCTATAAATCCTTTCTCTACTTTTATGTACTTGTTCTCTTCCAGTGTTTTCATGTGCGATGCCAGGTTGCCATCAGTGATATCGATAAGCGCTTTCAAGTCATTAAAATTCATGCTCTCGTTTACCATCAATGCGCTCATGATACCGATGCGTATGCGGCTGTCAAAAACTTTATTTAACCGTTCTATCGTCGCTTTCATCTATGCGTTCTCCCTGCTGATGTGTTTATCGTATTTATTCCACATGATGATACCGTACACGATATGCAATACACCAAACCCTATTGCCCAGAAGCTTAACCCATACCCCGGGATAAACAAGCAGATGCAACCTAAAACTACCTCGCAAATACCAAGGTATTTGATGTCGGAAAGAGTGTACTTGCTGCCATTGATCAGTGCTAGTCCGTAAAAAGTAAGCAGGGTAGGAGCGATAAAAACTTCCTGTCCGTCAAAAAGAAATTTGAGTGCGAATATGCCGCCAGCTAGCATTGGAATGGCTATTTGCGCTATCAACCTGCGCGATGCTGCATTCCATACAGAGCCACCCTGCGCCCTTGTTTTGCGCCAGGTGAAGTAGTATGCACCAACCAATGCTACTATAAATACGATCGCTGCCAATAAAAAGAATCTTGTAACGACGGCATTATATGCATCGCCGTTCATTTCGCCTGCAGCTGGCCTGTATGGATTATAGTAGCCTGCGGGTAATTTATTTAACCACACGCGTGCAACATATGCACCTGCCAATCCTGTAACGCCTGCCCACACACCGCTCCAGCCGCTCAGTGATATAAAGCGCACCGAGCGCTCCATAATGCTGCGTATATCCTGCAAAGTTTTAAGCGACGATTCGTGGCGACTTTCCATTGTTCTACTCTTGGGGTTGAAAACTAGTATTTATTTATGCAAAAATTAATATCGGGAACTGAATAATGAACAGTGCTTTAGTTCCACATCGTGCCATTCAGCCCTAATACGGTACCCATCCACAAGCCAAAGAGATACACGATCAGGCTCAATGAAATCACCAGTACCTTTCTCCACCCTACAGGAGGGATCCAGCGTTCTATTAAATAACTACATGCGCCACCAGTTGCACCGGCCAAAGTAATTACCACCAGGGGGCGGATCTTCCAATATGCTCCCCACTCAGGACGGCCTTCAACACCGCCGATTAGGATCATCATTAATGCAAGCGCCACGATCGCTCCTATCAATATTCGCTTGCCTAAAATAGACCTGTTAAAAGGTTGTGTTATTAATTCGTTTTTCTGTGACACGATAACTTGGTTTAGGCTTATAAAAGTACTTTGAAATACAAAGTAAATACTATGCCAGTATTTTTCCAAATATGTAAGAATGTTAACAAAATATTTGGTTCTGTATTTTGAGAACTAAAAAAACCAACATACCTTTGTGTCTGATATGAGTACAATGAAATTATCCCAGGAGAAACTAAGCCTTATCGAGGAGTTCGGCGTATTTCATGAACAAAACGGGATGCAACCAGCTGCAGGAAGGGTGATCGCGCTGTTATTCATCTCGGATAATGTAGAGCTGACTTTTGAAGAGATATATGAAACGCTGCATATGAGCAAAAGCGCAGCTAGCAATGCGATCAACTTTTTACTGAGCACCAACAGGATTGAATACATAACCAAACCCGGCGAACGCAGGCGATATTTCCGTGTCAAAGCACAAAATATAACTGATGTGATTCAGCGCTCACTTACCGGAATGAACGGCTTCAATACAATGCTGAAAAAAGTGCTTGAGCACCGTCCTGCGCACACTAAGGACTTCAACAACCGGCTTAAAGAGGTGACCCAGTTCATGGATTTTCTTCATGCAGAACTGCCAGTATTGTTCCAAAAATGGGAGCAGCGCAAGAAATAAAAAAATTTGATCATATTGGTTCTTTTAGTTGAGAACTAAGTATATAATTATAAACTAAATGAAACGAATAGCTTTTTTACTGGCCGCAAGTATTATCGGGGCTACCGGCTTTGCGCAGGAAACGTATAGCCTGAAGCAAGCCATCGATTATAGTTTGAAGAACCACGGTTCGAACGTTATCTACAAAAACGAGATACAGAAAGTTAAGCTGCAATCGAAGGAAGCTTTGTCTGCCTACCTGCCACAGGTGAATGCGAATGCGACTTTTGACGATAACCTGCAACGCCAGACGACAATATTGCCAGGCGCTATGTTCGGCAAAACCGAAGACATCGCCGTGCAGATGGGTAATAAATATAACAGCACCGCTACTATACAGCTGGACCAGACGATCTACGACCAGGCGATGATATATGGCATCAAGGCTGGAGTACCTGCTAAAAAGATCGCGGAATTGAAGCAGGCAAAAAACAATGAAGAATTGATCTATGGTACTGCATCCGCCTATTCGCAAATACTGTTGCTGAAAGAACAACAAAAGCTGATAACAGCAAACCAGGACCAATACCAGCAGTTGTATGATATCACCAAATTCCGCTTTGATAAAGGTGTGGCTAAAAAAGTGGATATGGATAGGGTAGTAGTACAGTTAAACAACATCAAGGCACAGCAAAAGCAAATACAAGCCGATATAGAGGTTGCCTACAACTCGTTGAAGAACGCAATGGGTTTGCCGCTGAATGCAACGCTGCAGATAGAGGACAGCCTCAATTACGAAAAATACATGCAAAGCGCCTATGATAACCTTCATGTGCAGGATCTGATAGATTATCAGTTGCAGGATCAGAGCATCGCCTTGCAGGAACTGGATGTAAAACGTAAACAAGCGGCATCGCTTCCTACACTGTCTGGCTACGCACGGTACGGTCAGCAGGGTTTTGGTAACACTGTAGGCGACGCCACTTCAGATTGGCATACGTTCTCCGCTGTCGGTTTGAAACTAAATGTGCCTTTGTTTAGTGGCCAACGCAGGCAGGCGCAGTTGCAGCAAAGTAAGCTGGAGCTTCAGAACGCGAAACAAAACCAAGAGCTCAATGAGGCTGGTCTGCAATTGCAGTTTCAAAATGCCGCACGCCAACTACAGGAAAACATGACTACACTCAGCGCCAACAGAAGCAATATGAACCTGGCCAAAACAGTATATGAAACCAGCCAGTTTGAATATAGCAAAGGCGTATCGTCCATCGCCGACCTGCTGAATGCTGACTTTTCATATAGGCAGGCTCAGGCCAACTATATGACCTCGCTGCTCAATCTTGTCTCTAACCGCCTTGAATATGAAAGGGCGAAAGGAACAGTTACTCAATTCGTTAACCAATTATAATATCTAACCGTCCATACAAATGAAAAAAAGAACACTCATAGTTGTCATCGTTGCCATGTTTGCAGTTATAGGCATTGTATTGGCTAACAATAAAAAGGAGCTAGATGCCAAGAAAGTAGTGGTAGATCGTTCTAAGATACCGGTGTCTGTCGCTGTTGCCAAGGTTACAATGCAGACTCTGGATGGAAATCTGAGGTTGCCGGCAACTCTTGAACCGGCTAAGACTGCAGATATCTCGGCTACCACCGGTGGTAAGATCGTAAGCCTGCGCATACAACTCGGTTCGCACGTAAGCATGGGACAGGTTATAGGCTCTGTAGATACCCGCCAGCAACAGCTTGGTGAGAATGATGCGCAGGAAGCGCTGCGTAAAGCAGAAAAGGACTACCAACTGAGCAAAGAACTTTATGAAGGTAATGCAGGCACTGCCCAAGGTGTAAAAGACGCGCAACATGCACTGGACGCTGCCCGCATACGTGTACAGCAATCTGGACAGAAAGTTGGCGACGGTGCTATTAAATCACCCATCAGCGGTATCATCACTACGAAGAATGGTGAAGTAGGTGAATATGCTAACCCCGGTGCCACACTGGCTACAGTAGTAGATGTATATAGCCTGAAAGCGGTGGTATTCGTTAGCGAGAAAGATGTGTACCAACTGAAGATCGGTCGCCCTGCGGCTATAGCTGCCGATGTACTGCCCGGCAAAACTTTCAATGGCAAAGTGAGCTTTATCTCTCCTGTTGGTGACGAGAACCACAACTACCGCGTAGAGCTTACGGTTGATAACAAAGCCGCCGAACTGAAAGCGGGCACTTATACGCAGGTAAACTTCGACCTTGGTAGCAGCACTAATGCCTTACAGATGCCTAAGATCGCGTTGGTAGAAGGAACAAAGAATCCTTATGTATATGTGGTGAACGGTGAGCAGGTAATAATGAAAAAGATCACTGTTGGTCGCGAAGTAGGTGAGAATATTGAAGTGCTGAATGGTCTGAACGAAGGAGAAGAGATCGTTACCAGCGGCCAGATCAACCTCACCAACGGTAGCCGGATCACCCGCACCAGGTAAGTATCACCAAACACAAACAAAATTTATTCGCTATGTCGATAACAGAATTATCAATCAAACGCCCGCTACTGATCACCGTAATATTTGTTACGCTGATACTGTTTGGCTGGGTGACTTACAAGCAGTTGGATTATAACCTGCTGCCTAAGATAGAAGCAAACGTGGTGTCGGTACAGACAACCTACCGCGGTGCTTCGTCTGATGAAGTACAGAATAGCGTGACCAAACCTGTGGAAGAAGCAGTTGGAGCTATCGAGGGGGTGAACCACGTTTCGTCTACTTCGCAGGAAGGTGTATCTATCGTTACAATAGAATTGAAGCCTAATGCGGACGTGAACCTCGCACAAAGAGATGCAGAACGCAAGATCAACGAGGTGAAGTCGAAGCTGCCAGATGACGCAGACGATCCAATCGTCAGGAAGTTCAACACAGACGAACTGCCTATCCTCCGCATCAGCGCAACCAGCAAACTGAGCGAACCTGAATTGTACGATCTTGTTGACAATAAGGTGAAACCCCTGCTGCAAAACGTGCCAGGCGTAGGCCAGGTATCGCTGATAGGTGGCAATGAAAGGGAAATACAGGTAGCATTGGATAACGACAAGCTGCAAGCCTATGGAATTTCATCCATGCAGGTAAACCAGGTTATTGCCAATAGCAATAGCTCTTACCCCGCCGGCGACGTGGAGACCAGCAGCACCCGTTTCTCACTGAGGATGGATGCCAAAACTACTAAGGTAGAAGACATGCGCAACCTAATTGTTCGCGAGAATAAAGATGGCAGCCGCGTATTGCTGAAAGATGTTGCTACCGTTACCGATGCGCAAACAGAAGCCAGCACTATCAACCGTATCAACGGCCAGTCTGGTATCGGTATACAGATATCCAAGCAAGCTGACGCCAACGCTGTAGAAGTAAGTAAAGAAGCGAAGGCTAAACTGGAAGAGATCAAAAAGCAATTCGCAGGCCAGGGATTTGACTACCAGATCGCGTCCGACCAGTCGGTCTATACACTGGCGTCCGCCGATGCTGTGGTACATGATCTGTTCCTTGCCGTGCTGATAGTTGGTGCAGTGATGCTAATGTTCTTGCATAGTCTTCGCAGCTCGCTCTTCGTACTGGTTGCAATTCCATCTGCAATGATACCAACGTTCATCCTGATGTATGTCTTCGGTTTTTCGCTGAACCTGATGACGCTGATGGGACTTTCACTGGTTGTTGGTATCCTGGTGGATGATAGTATCGTGGTACTGGAAAACATTTACCGCCACATGGAAATGGGTAAGCACAAACGCATTGCCGCTCTGGAAGGTCGTAATGAGATAGGCTTCACAGCCATGGCCATTACACTGGTGGATGTTGTGGTGTTTGTGCCACTGGCTCTGGCAGGCGGTCTAATCGGTAATATCCTCCGTGAGTTCTCGCTGGTGGTAGTGTTCTCTACACTTATGAGTCTGTTCGTGTCCTTCACCCTGACGCCGCTACTGGCTTCACGTTGGGGTAAGCTCGAGGTGTTGAGCAAGAAATCGCTTTGGGGCAGGATAAACCTTGGTTTTGAAAAGATCATTGACAAGCTGAAAGACGGTTATACACAGATCCTTCGCTGGTCACTGGGACACAAACGTTATATACTGGGTACCGTGCTGGTATTGTTGATCGGCTCGATTGCATTACTTCCTGCCGGTTTCATCGGCACTGCATTTGCGGGCAACGGCGATCGGGGAGAGTTTACAGTGCAGATCGAAACATCGGCACAAACGCCGCTGTACCAAACCAACCAGGCTGTGAAGCAGGTAGAACAGCTGCTGCTGTCGAAACCAGAAGTGGTAAAAGTATTCTCTAACGTGGGTACGCAAACTGGTACGATGTCAGCTTCATCTAACAGCAACCTGGCGGAAATTGCTGTAACGCTGGTAGATAAAAAACAGCGCTCTATGTCTACAGACGACTTTGGTGCTAAAATGCGCGACGAGATCGGTGCTATACCTGGCATTAAGATATCGATACTTCCGGTGAGCATTACAGGTAATGCTCAGGCCCCTATACAGATCGCTGTTAAAGGTGCCGACATGGACTCTATCTGGAAAGCTGCAAAGCAACTGCGTGATGTCGTAGCTTCTACACCGGGTACAGACTATGTGCAGTTCAGTACTAAAAGTCCTAAGTCAGAGATATCGGTAGATATCAATAGGGAAAGGGTATCGCAATACGGCCTTACCGTCCCTGAGGTTGGTAACGCGGTGCAGCTGGCCTTCCGTGGTAACGATCAAACCAAGTTTAAAGAGGGCGGTGAGGAATATCCCATCAACCTGACACTGGATAAAGGTGACCGTCTGGATATGGAGAGTGTGAAGAATCTAACAATCCGTAATAGTAAAGGTGCTATCGTTCGTCTCGACCAGGTGGCTGATGTAAAAGAAGTTCTTGGCCAATCGGTGCTAGAACGCACCGACAAACTGAATACTATTAAAGTGACTTCGGCAGCTGTTGGTCGTCCTTCAGGTACCATTGTTGCCGATATACAGAAGAAACTAGCTGACGTAAAACTGCCGCACGGTGTGAGTATTGACTACCTGGGTGATGCAAAGAACCAGAAAGACGCCTTCGGTAGCCTTGGCCTGGCAATGGGACTGGGTATAATACTGGTGTACCTTATTATGGTGGCCCTTTATGAAAGCGTAGTGTATCCATTTGTGGTACTGTTCTCGATACCTGTGGCGATTGTTGGTGCATTGCTTGCCCTGGCGCTTACTATGGAGTCTCTCAATATATTCGCTATCGTAGGTCTGATCATGTTGTTAGGTCTTGTGGCTAAGAACGGTATCCTGATAGTGGACTTTACCAACGAGTTGCATGCAAAAGGTTATGGACTTACCGAGGCGCTGATAGAAGCAGGTAAAGAGCGTCTACGCCCTATCCTGATGACGACCATAGCCATGATAGTAGGTATGTTACCTATCGCTCTTGCTCATGGTGCAGGTGCCGAAGTAAAGAATGCTATGGCCTGGGTGATCATCGGTGGTTTGACCAGCTCTCTGTTGCTGACTCTTGTATTGGTACCTTCTATGTACATGATCATCGAAAAGGCAAGGCTGAAAGTGGGCCGCATGGTGAACAAACGTAAACGTCGTATCGCTATAGATGCAGCGATACCGGAAGAAGCTGCTACTGCTACCATCTATAATTAATAGTCGATCAATATGTTATAAAAGGCCGCCCCGAGCGGCCTTTTTGATTTTACAGGGGGCTTTCAAATGGTGGCTTTTTGTGTTATCTTACTTAACCTCATTCTTTTAGCATCATGAACGGAGATATTGTGACGCAATCCCACCCACTGGAAATATCGCAGGATACTGATTTCATCCAGGTGGTCACCGAAATAATGCCGGCAGTAGTAGCTGTTATCGCTCTTCCATCAAGGGAGATCATATACCACAACAAAGATGCTATGACCTTACTGGGCTTTGACACAGACAATATCCAACAAATGTCGTTTAGTGATCGTGTCAGCCTTTTCCATCCAGATGATCTGCCTCTTATCCAGGATTATTACGACCGTTTTTCTTCGCTCGGCGACAATGAAGAAAATTACGTGGAGTACCGGCTTAGAAATAAAAAAGATCAATGGGTATTCTTGTCTGCGCGCGGTAAAGTGTTCAAGCGCGATGATAATAGTAATGTTACTCAGATCCTGATGGTTGGCCAGGACATTACCACGCGGAAAAAAGTCGAAGACGACCTGGATCAAAGCAAGGAATTGCTGCAAGCTGTATTGAATAATACAGCCAGTAGCATAATGCTGCTAAAGCCGGTTAGGGATAGAGAAAATGTCATCGTTGATTTTGAATACCTCTTCACCAATCAGCAAACCCTGATATCTATGAACAGGGATTTGCTGGTGGGCAAGTTGTTTACGGAGGAGTTTGACGGTCTGAAAGGTTCTGACCTGTTTCACGAATATGTTCGGGTGATAGAAACCGGCAACAGCTACCAGGCAGAAGTGGATGTAGAGCCGTTTGGTGCACCGGTTTGGGTGCAGGTGTTTGCTCGAAAAATGGATGACTGCCTATTGGTGACCTATTTCGATATCACAGAGCGTAAAAAAGCCGAAAAGGAAAATAAAGACCAGACTCACTACCTTAAGGCCATTGCTGAGACCAATCCGGATATGATCAGTGTGATCAACCTGGAAACAAACGATATCGAATTTGCGAATGTAACGGCATTTATCCGACAGGGATTTGGGTCGGTAATAGAGCCGTTTGCGACGAGAGAGTCAAATGAAAGGCGAACAGCCATCTGTCCTGATGACCGCAAAGCGGTTGAAAATTATTTCGGGTCGTTCCGCAATACGGGCGATGACGAAGTTCAGAAGGTGGAGTATCGTGCATACAATGATAATGGTGAGCTGATGTCCTTCATTGCCCAGGGAAGGGTTTTCAAAAAGGACGAAAAAGGCATCCCAACGCATTGCGTTAACATTGTGCATAACATAACCGAACGAAAAAAAGCTGAAAAGGCTATAGAAGAGCAGGCACATTTTATCCAGTCTATCACAAATGCTGTCCCTAGTATTATTCTAATAATCCGGCATCCTTCGGGAGTGATCGAGTTTAGTAACCGTGACGCGTTTGAACTTTTGGGATTTGATCTAAAAGAAATGCTGAATGGAGGATGGGAAGACCGGATACAAGTATACCATCAGGATGACATTCAAAAGCTAAAAGACTACTATGGCCGTTTTGATCTGCTAGCTGATGACGCAGAAAATAGCCTTGAATACAGGGTGAAAAATAGAAAAGGAGAATGGGTATGGATGGACGTACGTGGTAAGGTTTTTGAGCGGGATGCGCAGGGTAAGGTGGTCCGTACTCTTCATACAGGACGGGACATTACACAGCGCAAAAAAGCGGAGGAGGAGATCCTCAATCTAAAAGACGAAATTGCAAAAAGTGCTGAGGATAAATACCGCACACTTTTCAACTCAATGGATGAAGGTTATTGCATCATCCAGATGATCTACGATGAGAAGGGCCAGGTAAGTGACTGGCGTTTTTTAGACGTTAATCCTGCTTTTGAAAGGCATAACGGCCTGAGCAATGCATCCGGAAGGACGATACGTGAACTTGCCCCTACCATTGAATCTAAATGGCTAAATATCTATGGTAAAGTGGCCGAGACAGGCGAAAGCATCCGTTTTGAAGAGGATTCAGAAGCATTTCATCGCGTTTTTGACCTGTATGCTTTCCGCATAGGAGCACCCGACGACCATAAGGTTGCTGTTCTGTTTTCGGATATAACCGGGCGAAAGAGATCGGAATTGGCTTTGCGCGAAAGCGAGCAGCGATTGAAAGATTTGATCAGGCAAAAGGATGATTTCATTGGCATTGCCAGTCACGAGCTAAAAACGCCGGTTACGAGTATAAAAAATTACGCTGAGTTGGTCCAGGAGCGCCTGGAAGAAACGGGGGGCAACAACAACATCACCTTGTTACAGCGGCTAAATGAGCAAATAGACAGGTTGTCGCATTTGATCAATAACCTGCTCGATACCACCAAGGTATCGGAAGGGAGGATGAGTTTCAATTTTAGGACGTTGGATATAACCGAAGTGCTGCGCGAAAAGATCGAAGAAATGGCAAGTCCCGGCGGCCATAAGATCGTGCTGCATGCGGATAGTCTGCCCGATGTAATTGCAGACCGAGAGCGTATAGGACAGGTGGTCACAAACCTGTTGTCGAATGCGGTAAAATATTCGCCGCTTGGTAGTACCGTATCGGTGAACGCAGCCCGATCGGGAAATGCAATAAGAGTAACTGTAAGTGACGAAGGAATGGGTATTCCCGAAGAAGACCTGCCAAAGGTATTTGACCGGTTTTTTCGTGTTACTTCTAACCAACGGGACACTTACCCGGGTATGGGCCTTGGGTTATACATTTCGGCTGAGATCGTTCGCAGGCACGGTGGAATAATTGAGGTGAAAAGTAGTCCCGGGCTGGGTGCTGAGTTTAGTTTTACTGTTCCTTTCGGGCAGTAAGACTGAAATGAAACAAATGGGATAGTTTCCCTGATCGTACCCGGAGGCGTAAGTAGCGGCTATTTTTTGGCGATATGCTATTACTCTACCGGTAAAAAGACATTGAATGTACTGCCCTTACCAGGCTCACTTTCTACCGTGATAAAGCCGTTGTGTTTATCCAATATCTTTTGGCAAAGTGCCAGGCCTATTCCTGTGCCGAAATATTTACTGCTGCTATGCAGTCGCTGGAACATCTGGAATATCTTATTGGTGTACTTGCTATCGAAGCCGATACCATTGTCTTTGAAGCTAATGCGGTGATAATTGGTGCCATCCAGGGCGTCCGGGTGCTTTAGATCAATCCCGTTAGCAATAGTTGCATTGATCACAATATGTGGTACACTGCCTTCTTCCTGGAATTTCAGGGCGTTGCTGATAATGCTCACCATCATTTGCGTCAAAAGTTTAGCGTTGCCTGTCACATTGGGCAGTTCGCCCGATTCTATAATAGCCTTCTTTCTGGCGATAACATTATCCAGCTGGACTTTGGCGTGCTGCAACAGCTGGTTTAGGTCTGTTTCTTCCCTTTCCGTGTCGTCGTCATTTACCTGCGCAAAGGTTAGAAGGTCGTCGGTCAGCAGCCCCATGCGCTGTGCCGAAGACTGTATTCGTTTGAAATAGCCTTTACTCTTTTCAGAGAGTTGCCTGCCATCTTCTGTCAAGATCATTTCAACAAAGGTGTAGATCTTTCGTAGCGGCTCCTTCAGGTCGTGGCTGGTGACATGGGTGAACGTCAGCAGGTCAGCATTGGTTTGTTTCAGTTCTTTGTTTTTGCGCACCAATGCTTTGTTCAGGTTCTTCAATTCGTTTTCTGCTTTTATACGGTGCGATACATCATGCTTAATGTTCATCACGCCGAAAACTTCTCCACGGTCGTCTTTCAGCGGAATGAAATGACTCTCAAAATACCCACCGCCATATGATCCCTTACCGGCGGGCACAAAGGTCTTGAAGCCCCGCATGGCCATATCGATAGCTTTGATCACCTCTTCATGATTATTTATCTCAGGGAAAAACTCGATGAGGTTTCTTCCCATGATCTCGTTCTTACTGATGCCGGAAAATTGTTCGCAGGTTTTGTTCCAGGATATCACCTGCATTTGGGTATCAAATGCCAACACCTGGTCTATGCTGGCGTCATTGATCATATCTGCTAGGTTATCGATCTGTACCATGGCAGCAACTTTTGCTTGTTCGTTAAGACTTATTATATGTGGGCAATTTAGTATGTAAATTGCGATTTATTTGACGCTACTAAACTACCAAAACACAATGCGTTATGGTTCAGCTTTTTTGCCAATTTTCGAAAAAAGTTGGCAACCGCTTTTGCACAGTGGCTTTAAAATATTGTGCCTGCTAATAATTGAAACCTACCCGTATATCATTACATTCGTGATGGGGAATTTATCGAAGTTGCTGTAGTTGAATACAATAAACAATGTTCAATGAAAAAAGTGATAGTAGCGGAAGACGATGCGGGAGTACAGGATTCCATCCGGATGGTGCTGGAGGATGCAGGTTATGATGTCACTGTATTGAGCGGCGGCGAGTCCTTATTAGGAACTGAATACGATCTGCCGGATGTTTTCATTTTGGATAAGCAGCTGTCGGGGGTAGATGGTTTGGATATCTGCAGATTTTTGAAAACGCAGGGCAGAACCAAAAATATCCCCGTGATCATGATTTCTGCCAGCTCCCGTATCGACATGTTGGCCAAAGATGCACAGGCCGACGGCGTCCTCGAAAAACCATTCCGTATCGAGGCCCTCCGCGATATGGTGGCAAGGCATACCGCGTAATCTTTCCAATAAAAATATTTTGTTGCATCCTTAGCCAGGAGTAGTTTGTAGAAAAGTGAATAGAGGGGGCTACCTTATTAAGGTGATATTGCCCTTTTTATGAAAGGTGTTGCCACTTTTGAAAACTACCGACAGCACATATCCATACACCTCTAAAGGCGCATCTGCTCCTTTATACCCGCCATTCCAGCCCTTGTTTACTTCGTGCGACTGAAACACCAGCTCTCCCCAGCGATTGTAGACGGCAAGGTTCATCTGCGCTATGTTTACTCCGCGCACCAGCAGTGTATCGTTGTAGCCATCGCCGTTGGGACTAAACGCTGTAGGTATGTCCGCTATCTCGCAGTTGAAAGGTATTTCTATTACCGTATCGGCAGTGCAGCCAAAATAGTTAATGGCCTTCACTTTATATTTTGCGGGTGTAAGGCTATCGGTTTTCGCAGTTGTAGTGCTGCTGCCTCCGCTGAATACAAGTTCAGGTTCCAGTAGCACCTGGTAGGTCCACGGCACCCAGCTGGGTAGTGCTGTGACCTTGATAAAGCCTTTCTCTCCGCAATCAGCAGCAATGGCTTCAGCAAAGATGTGATCGGGGGCAATGTGAATAGTATAGGCCTGCGTTTGTTTGCTAGCTATAGGGCAACCATCATCGGTATAGGTAACAAAGAATGTATAGTTACCATCTGGCAACTCCGGCATATTCCAGGTAAACCGACTCGTGGGGTTCTTTGAGTTATTATTGGTGATATTCAGCGTTGAGCCTGCCGGTAAACCGTTGGCCACCATGTTGATAATGGCGTTATCGGCATCGGTAGGATTGATGTCAAATGCCAGTTCATGACTGCCTTTGCAGGTTTGCACTGTTACTGTGTCTGCGATAGTGGCACCTGCTGCATTCGATACGTAACCTACCGGCGGGTTGTTGTTGCAGGGCATGATCACCACCGTCATTTCGCGCATGCTGGTTCCGAGCAATACACCCTTGCGGTATTCTGACACCCGGTAAACTACCAGCGATTTCTGTGTGATATTCGGTGTGAAATTCAGTTGGCCGGTGCTCTTGCTAAACTTGAATGCACCGGTTGCTACCGCGATTGGATTACTGCCTGTGTAGGGTGGGATATAGGTTACCAATCCTACCGTATCCAGTCCATCTACCAGTTCGTACACCAGGCTGTCGCCGTCGGCATCTACTGCGCCGGGGTTAAAGTTTACGGGCCGGCTTATGCAATAGAATGGAGTAGCAATGGTAGTGTATTCGGGAGACGAGTTGTTGTGTTGAGTATTATCCAGCGTAGCCTCCAGCCTGATGATGCCCGGCGGCGATACATTGGTCAGGCTATTGCTGCGGCCGGCGATGGTAGTGCCATCTGTATACCCTTTGAAGACGAATTTCCAGTCTGGCGCAGGGCCACTAAGGGTAAACTCTTTCGAGTACACGAATTTTTTTACCCCCGGCACACTGCCTGCAGGGTTTACGCAAGTAGTGTTTGCCAATTCGGCGGGACATACCGGCGTTACTTCTATACCTTCCTGTGGCGGCTCATGGTCCAGCAGGTCAGTAAGGAATTCTGCATTGCCTTTGAATATCTGTATCTGCGGTTTATTAACGGAGAAGGAAGGGAATTGTGTGCCAC